>CAZLGA010000020.1:0-29781 GCA_964559225.1 uncultured bacterium
CGCTTGGTAGACATTGTCATCCCTGCCTGTGATATGGCAGACAAGGGCCAGCCCCATTAACTAAACCCTTTTTGCCGGCTTCTAAAAACTTATCACGCCAGCGGTAATAAAGCGTCTAATTAATCTAATGCTCCCGGCAAATCTCGGCAACCGGGCGCTTTTCCTTAAGACCTTCAAGAACAATCGCTGACTTCTCTTCAACCGTCCAATTTCCCTTTTTCATCGCTTGCCTCCTGTTAATTATTCTATTTTACCTCTACAAATCAACCGTGTCCGGTCCCTAAGGGTCTCAGTATAATGGTACCTCACCAAAAACTCTTGATGCCTTCCCCAGAGAAGAACAGCTTGACTTACAACCCTCAAAACATATCCCCGCAGCAATCAAAACCCTTTTAAACACCATCAGTTCAGCAACGAATGAGGGGTTATTAAAATCAACAAAAGAGCGCTATCGCCTTTAGGGTGGGAGATGTAGAATTTAATACTGTGCATCAGGATGGTGGAACCGAGGTTTTGAATTGGGTGTTAATGGACTTTGCGCAGAAGCATGGGATTCGAGTTGTGCGTTCGCGTCCTTATCACAAGAATGACAATCCGGTGGCGGAGAGTCGCAAATTTACAATGGTTCGGGCATATGTTGGTTATTGGCGTTACACAATTTTTTTATTCCCCCCAAAAGAGTCAATTCTGGGGTTTATTTCTATAGATTTATCTCATCTGATAAAGAAAAGTCCGGTAAGATTGTCATCCGATAGTTAACGGTATCATCCATAATAAAGGCGGGTGCTATACAGCACCCGCCTTTTTGTTTTAACTAAACTTTAAGGATACTCGGTTGTCTTATATATATAAATAATAATCAATTAAAGCAAACTTAAATATTTGCCCAGCACTAATTTTGAGTGAAACTGAAAATTTTTTTTTACAAATATCTTGGAATAAGGGGGTATTAATTATGGAGATAAAAGATGATATTAAGCAAATAAATGAAGAGATAGAAAAAGAAAGTCTTTTTGTGCAAACATTAACATCAGAAATAAATAAAGCCATTGTTGGACAGGGCAATCTTATCAATAGATTGCTCATCGGACTACTGGCGAATGGACATATCCTGATAGAAGGCGTCCCTGGATTGGCAAAGACCTATGCAGTCCGGACCCTTGCCAAAGCAATTAAGGCAAAATTCCAGCGTATCCAATTTACACCTGATTTACTACCTGCAGATATTACCGGAACCTTAATTTATAATCAGCGGACCGGAGAGTTTACTGTTAGTAAAGGTCCGATATTTGCAAATATCATACTGGCTGATGAGATAAACCGTACACCTCCGAAGGTTCAAAGCGCACTCCTTGAAGCAATGCAGGAAAGACAGGTGACGATTGGTGAAGAAACATTCAAACTTGATGACCCATTTTTGGTTCTTGCAACACAAAATCCCATTGAACAGGAAGGTACCTATCCTCTGCCCGAAGCACAGGTTGATAGATTTTTGTTAAAGGTAAAAATTACTTATCCTTCAAAAGAAGAAGAAAAAGAAATTGTAGAACGGATTGCAATGACCGGTGAACCAGAGATAAAACCTGTTGTTGACCCCCTTACAATCATAAAGGCAAGAGAATTGTGTAAAAAAATCTATGTTGATAAAAAAATAAAAGATTATATAGTCGACCTTGTATTTGCCACAAGAGAACCAGAAAAATACAATCTTAATGCATTAAAAGGAATGATTCGTTATGGTGCATCTCCACGTGCATCAATCTATCTTACGACTACTACCCGGGCTATGGCATTTCTAAAAAGAAGAGGGTTCGTCATTCCTGAGGACATAAAAGAGATTGCCCCTGATGTTTTGAGACACCGAATCATTCTCACCTATGAAGCTGAGGCTGAAGAAGTTACAACCGATGATATTGTGCAGAAAATCCTCGCTGGGGTTGAAGTTCCGTAATAGAATGAAAATTTTAATTATTACTGATTAAATTTTATCATAGAGTTGTCTAAGGTATGATATCACCAGAATTCATAAAAAAGATTCGTGAGATTGAAATCCGAACGAAGAAACTTGTAAATACAACATTTGCGGGTGAGTATAAATCTTCATTCAAAGGAACTGGAATAGAATTTGTTGATGTTCGTGAGTACCTGCCCGGAGACGATGTCCGTTCAATAGACTGGAAATTAACTGCAAGAATGGGCAGACCTTATGTAAAAAAATTTGTTGAAGAACGCGAACTCAGTGTGATACTATGTGTGGATGCTTCAGGCTCAAGCCATTTTGGAACAAGTAATCAGCTAAAGATTGAAATGGCGGCAATGGTGGCAGCAACCTTAGCATTTTCAGCAGTTCGCAATAACGATAAAGTAG
Source organism: uncultured bacterium (assembly GCA_964559225.1). GTDB lineage: Bacteria > Hydrothermota > Tepidihabitantia > SM23-42 > JAOAFX01 > JAOAFX01. The sequence goes on from CAZLGA010000020.1 coordinate 2,369, forward strand.
GACTATTATTCTTCACCGACCGTGTAGAAAAATATATCCCGCCCAAAAAAGGGAGATTTCATGTCTTAAGACTTATACGGGATATACTATATTTCCAGCCAGAACATAAAGGTACAGACCCGGCTGAAGCAATAGAGTTTTTAATGCATATCTTGAGACACAAGGCGATTGTGTTCTTTATCAGTGATTTTCTTGGTTCCAAATTTGAACCCGAAAAGATACGCATTCCATTGGGGGTGGCAGCAAAAAAACACGACTTCGTCGTAATAAAGATTACAGATCCAAAAGAAGAGAAGATCCCAAACTTAGGCATTGTTGAGTTTGAAGACCTTGAAACCGGTGAATTAATAACTATAAATACAACTGATTCTAAACTCGTTGAACATTACAAAAAATACAGTTATGAAAAAACGATGGAACAAGAACGATTGTTTAAATCAATGGGAATAGACCACATTGATTTAAAAACCTCCGAAGACTTCACTCCAAAGCTCCATAAATTTTTTGAAGAAAGAGCAAGGCGATACCGATGATTTTTATGACCCATTATCAATTATTCTGACTATGCTTTTGTTCCTTCTTTTCTTGCAAATTGAGGCGAAGGCAGAACTTGGCAAAGCCTTTCTAAATAAAAAGACCACAATCGGTGACCCATTCGAAATAATCGTTGAAGTCTCTATACCTGTTAATAATAATCTTTCTGGGCCATTCATTGATTCTATTGAGCCATTTGCAATAATTGACCAGCAGCATAAAATAATTCAGGAAAAAGGAATAGCAAAACATAATTATCGTCTTCGGGTTTCAGCATTTAATACAGGTGATTTAAAATTCCCGCCATTAAAATTTCTTTTAAAGGGAGAGGCAAAGATTGATACAATCCAAACAAATGCTGTTGATATAAAAATTGCAAGCCTGATTCCAGAAGGAATGAAAGATATAAATGATATAAAAGAAATGATTGAATTTCCCAATCAATTACCTCTTATTTTACTAATAATCGCTATATGTGTGGGAACTCTTCTCTTTTTTGTAATAAAATTTTACCGAAAATTGAAACAAAAGAGAATCTTTGAAGAACAGAAAATTCCTTGCTGGGAAAGGGCACTGAATGCGATAGATTCATTAATCAAAGAAGATTTTATAAATAAAGGAATGGTGAAAAAATTTTATTATACACTCACCGAGATATTGAAACGATATCTTGAAGAAAGATTTAACTTTCCAGCAATTGAACAGACTACGACTGAAATAATATATAGTATGAAAGCATTAAAATTACCATTACGCGATGAGTTTCGCGATTTATTCCAGTATGCGGATATGGTAAAATACGCTAAATTCATACCACCACAGGAAGCAACTGAGAACATTATAAAAAAATCTAAAGAACTAATTCTGATGAGCGTGCCGGAAGATAAAGGAGAAAAAAAATGAAGTTTGCGAGTCCTTTGTATTTCTTTCTATTTTTACCAGTTGCGGGTTTGATTTACTGGGAGTTAAGAAAAAGAAAAGGTACGATAAAATTTTCTGACATCAGCTTTTTCAAAAATTACAAAACTGGAAATTCATTCAAATATTTTTCAATGGTATTGAATGTCCTGATTTTAATTTTCATTGTAGTAAGCCTTGCCCGCCCACAGAGAGGTAGGATTTATGAAGAGACTGAAACAAGTGGTATCGACATTATGCTCTGTCTTGATATTTCAGGATCTATGCAGGCCGAAGATTTCAGTCCCAAGAATCGTCTTTATGTTGCAAAAGAAAAGGCAAAAGAATTTATATCAAAGAGAAAGGGAGACCGCATCGGTTTAGTAGTTTTTGCTGTTACTTCAATGACCCAGTGTCCACTCACAAACAACCATAAAATTTTGCTTGACTTACTCGATAGAATAGATTATGGAATAATCCAGGATGGAACTGCAATCGGAATGGGATTGGCAACAGCAGTAGCAAGGTTAAAGGACTCAAAGGCAAAAGAGAAAATAGTTATACTGCTGACAGATGGATTAAACAACGCGGGCGAGATAGACCCACCAACTGCAGCTAAACTTGCCCAAGCACATAATATAAAGGTCTATTGTATAGGGGTGGGGTCAAAAGGTCCAGTGCCGATTCCTGTTCAACATCCGATTTATGGAAAAATCTATATTCGGGAAGAAGTAGACCTTGATTTGAAGACACTTGAAGAAATCTCTGCATTAACGCAAGGAAAGGCATTTCTTGCCACTGATGCCCAAGCATTAAAGACGATATATGATGAAATTGATAAACTTGAGCCTACAACATTCAAGGTTTCAAGGTTTACTGTATATTCTGAAAGGACACAATTATTTATGCTCCCGGCACTCATTCTCTGCTTTGCTTCGTTTTTCCTATCGGTGACCTTCTTAAGGAGACTCCCATGATAAAATGGGCAGAACCAAGATATTTATATCTACTCTCTTCAATACCAATATTAATTCTTGGTTTGATTCTGTTATATATTCAAAAGAGAAATGCATTAAAAAAATTCGCTGATGACAATTTAATACCCGTTTTGATAGAATCATTCAACTCGCGGTTGTATTTGTTAAAATCAATATTATTCCTGCTTGGCGTTGTATTTCTAATTGTCAGCCTTGCCCGCCCAAAATGGGGCGAGAAATTACAGATATACAAAGGACAAGGCATTGACATTGTAATCGCCCTTGATGCATCAAAGAGTATGTATGCACAGGATATAAATCCATCAAGATTGGAAAGAGCAAAACAGGATATCGTTTATTTGCTTAATAATCTTGGCACCCATCAGGTAGGTATTACCGCATTTGCTGGTGATTGTTATGTGATGTGCCCATTGACAACCGATATAGATGCTGCTAAACTATTTCTTGATATTATAGAACCGAATATGATACCAAGACCGGGTACAAATATTGCGAAGGCAATAGAAGTTTCTTCCACCCTATTTAATCCAAAGGAAGAAACTCATAAGGCATTGATTCTCTTCACGGATGGCGATAATCTTGAAGGAGACCCGCTGACAGCAGTTAACAAGGCAGTTGAACAGGGTATTAAGATATTCACAGTGGGTATCGGCACACCTGAAGGCACACCGATACCAGAATCTTCAACCGGTGGAGTTACCTATAAAAAAGACAAAGACGGAAATATCGTTATAACAAGGCTTGCCGACAGATTGCTATTACTCATTGCCAAGGCAGGAAATGGAAGGTTTTTCAGGACTGAAGGTCATTATATTGAACGGCTCATCGATGAACTGAATGCAATAAAGAAGAAAGAATTCGGTGGGGGAGAATATGTTCAGTTTGAAGAACGATATCAATATTTTCTTCTCATTGCCTTTGGTCTTATATTTTTAAGTATTTTCTTGAGTGACAGGAGAGGAAGATGGATATGATAGTCCATTCGAAATTCAAAATCCGAAATCTAATAACCAAATTATCTTTAATAATGATAATATTCTTGCTGCCCATTTACGCTGATGTCGGTTCTCTTATGCGTAAAGGGAATGGTTTGATGAGAAAACAGAAATATGAAGATGCCCTTAAAATCTATGAACAGGCACAAGTTCTTGAACCCGATAATATAAAGATTCATTATAATATGGGTAGGGCATTATACAAAATGGAAAAATATCCCGAGGCGATAGGTGAATTTGAACTTGGACTATTAACAAAAGACAAAAAATTTCAGGCAAATTCATTTTATAATATTGGTAATTGCAAATTCAAACAGGGTGACCTTGATGGTGCAATAAATGCATATAAAACTGCCTTGCTCTTGCATAATAAAGATATCAAAGCAAAAGAAAACCTTGAATTTTGTTTGAAATTAAAGGAACAACTAAAAAATCAGCCACAGAGTGATTCTACGCAGCAACAAAAGCAGAAACCTCAACCACAACCCCAAAAGCAAAAACAAGAGCTTTCCCAAAGGGATGCCAATCGTATTCTTGAAGCACTGAAGGATAAAGAAAAGGAAGAACGGAAAAAACAACAGCCCAAACCACAACGGGAAAAAGTAGAAAAAGACTGGTAAGATGAAGTTAAATACCAAAACCCAAATCTCAAATCCCAAACAATATAAAAATCATAAATTGCAAAGAATAATTTGTTTATGTGTAATGATATTCTTAATGCCGTTGAATGTATTCGCTGCTGAACTCAATTTCACTGCTTCGGTTGATCGCACAACAGTCGAGTTGGGCGAAACTTTCACACTGAATATTTCAGTGAGTGGAGAAAACATCGGCGGGGTCCCTTCACCAAAACTGCCTGATTTGCCTGATTTCAATATATTAGGACGTTCTTCATCACAGTCTACAAACATAAGTTTTGTCCACGGAAAAATGACACAGCAGACCACGATCACTTTTATATATACATTAAGTCCTAAAAAGATTGGCAAATTTACAATCGATCCCTGTAAGATTGATTATCAGGGGAAAACCTATGAGACACAATCAATTGATATTGAGGTTGTAAAGGATACTACCAAAACCCCGCCCCCCACGACAACAAAACCACCAAAACCCACTGGCTCCTTAGAGGGTGAGGTAATGCTCATTGCAATACCGAACCGACGGGAGGTTTATCAGGGTGAAGAGATAAATGTTGAGTTTTATCTTTACACACAGTATGACCTTAGTGAAATCAGTTTCACAAAATTGCCAGCCTTCAATGGATTCTGGTCTGAGACTATTTATGAAACAAACCGTCTTAGATATCAGAAGAAGATATACGAAGGCAAGACATATTATGCAGCACTTTTAAAGACAGTAGCATTATTTCCCATAATATCGGGCAGTCTTACAATTGAACCCATGGAAATGATCGCCACTATCATAAAACCACCAAGAGATTTTTTCGACTTTTTTGGAACTGCCCAGCAGATTGTAATTTCATCCAAGCCTATCATAATAAATGTCCGTCCCTTACCGGAAGAAAATAAGCCATCTAACTTTAGTGGTGGTGTCGGTAATTTCACATTGAATGCAAGGATTGACCGTGATACAGCAAAACAGGAGGAACCAATAAACTTGATTTTAAAAGTAAGTGGCAGTGGTAATATAAAATTGATTGAAAAACCAACCCTTCCTACTGTATGCAATCTTAAAATTCTTGAACCCGAAATAAAACTCAATCTCGATAAATCGTCAGGTGTTGTAAAAGGAAGCAAAGAATTTAGATTTCCTATAATTCCACAGGTTGATGGCGAACATATAATACCTGAAATAACTATGTCTTATTTCAATCCGAGAACAAAGTCCTATGAAATTTTAAAAACCGAAAAGCTAAAATTCACTGCTGTAGGTCTTACACAGGCAAAGGTTGTAACCGATGCGGGTGGTGTAAAGATTTTAGGAACTGATATACGCTATATCAAACCTAACAAAAATAGTATAAGGCCTGATTCAAACGCGTTTCCAAAATTGTTCATCCTTTTGTACCCTATATCAATCGTTTTGCTTATCATATCATTTCTATACCAACAGCACCTGACAAAATTATCACGGGACCGTGCTTATGCGCGGAAATTTATGTCCGGCAGATTATTTAAAAAGCGATTCAAGCAAACAGCGGATTATTTAAAAAGAAACGACGAAAAGAACTTTTACAGTTCGCTTTCAAAAGCAATAATTAACTACATTGGTGACCGTTTCAATCTTGATACAGGTGTCCTTACTGCCGAACAATTAAAACAGGAATTAATTAATAAAGAATTAAAAACAGACTTAATTGAACAAATTTTTGATATTATAGAAAAATGTGATACTATTGCATATTCGCCAATATCAAAAACAGAAACATCAATGAGTGAAATATTTGAGAAGACAAAAAAACTTATGGAGGATTTATGATTTTTCTGATATTGATTTCTATAAATGATGTAGTTCAATTGTATAATATTGGAAACAGGTATTATGCTGAAAATGATTTTGTAAAAGCAATAGAATTCTATGAAAAGGCCTTATCATTATGCGATAATAAAGATATTTACTACAACTTAGGAAATGCCTATTTTAAAGCCGGCAATATTGGAAAGGCAATCATTCAATATCGCCGGGCATATTTTCTATCTCCGAGGGATGAAGATATTGTCTACAATCTAAATTTTTTAAGGAATTTCCGACCTGATAAAGTAATGACTATTCCTAATCCTTTCGTCCAACTTCTGGACCGATTCTTTCATTACTTTTCTATCTTTGAAAGTAGCTTTCTTTCTGCATTCTCGTTCCTTCTGATTTCAATCTTTCTGTCTCTATTCTTGGTAATGCGAAATAAAATCTTTCTCTGGTTTTGCATTTTGTTTTCTTTATTATTCATTTATTTTTTAGTAACCTTTTTCCTCTGGCAGGCAGAAAAAAAATCAAAAGATGTGGTCGTAGTTGTAAATGAGTTAAGGGCATATAGTGGACCCGGTGATGAATATAAAGAGATTCTTATAATCCATAATGGGACCGAGGCGAAAATTCGTGAAGAAAGGGGGCAGTATTGCCTTATTCAGCTACCCGGTGGAATTGGGGGGTGGGTAAAAAACGATGGTGTTGAAAGGATTTTTAAGTGAAAAAAGTTATCGTCCACAGACGCCATCTAAACCATCCCTGGATATTCTCGAATGAAATAATAAGAACCGAGGACGCTTCACCGGGTGAAGTCGTTAAAGTAGAAGAAAGAAAAAGGGTAATTGGGACAGGATTTTATAATCCGCATTCATTAATATCAGTCCGACTTTTTTCTGAAAAAGAAGAAGATTTTTCAAAGGAATTCCTATTGAATAGAATTAAAAATGCACTGATACGCCGTTCTAATTTAGGTGAAAGTTTCCGACTTATATACAGTGAAAGCGATGGATTGCCTGGATTAATAATTGATAAATATAACAGGTATTTTGTCGTTGAAATAAATTGCCTCGGGATGGACAAAAGAAAAGAAATGATTTTTGAAATATTGCAAGAGTTATTCGACCCGGAAGGCATCTATGAAAAATCTGATGAAAATCTGCGCAAACTTGAAAGACTTGACCCTGAAAATAGAACAGTTTACGGAAAAATCCCCGAATTTGTAGAAATAGAACAGGATGGAATAAAATTTTTTGTAGACATAATAAACGGTCAAAAGACTGGTTTCTTCTTCGACCAGCGTGAAAACCGAAAAAAAATGACTGAGTTAGCTTACGGTGAAATCCTTGATTGTTTCTGTTATACTGGTGGATTTTCTTTATACACAGCAAAAAAAGGAAAAGTATTGGGTATTGATTCGTCAGAAAAGGTGATTGAAATTGCAAAAAAGAATGCACTTTTAAATAATCTTGAATGCAGATTTGAGTGCGCAGATGTTTTTAAAACCCTGCGAAAATTATATAGCGAAAATAAAAAATTTGACACAATCATCCTTGACCCGCCTTCATTCACAAAATCAAAAAAGAAAAAATTTGATGCTCTGCGTGGATATAAAGAAATAAATTTAATGGCAATGAAGTTATTAAATGAAGGAGGAATTTTGTTTACTTCCTCCTGTTCCTATCACATTTCCAATGAAGAATTTTTAAAAATGCTATGTGATGCTTCAAAAGATGCAAAAAAGAATTTTGTAATTATTCATCAGGGTACACAGGCAAAAGACCATCCCGTATTACTAAATTTTCCCGAAAGTAATTATTTAAAGGCTTATTTTTTAAGACTCATTTAAATACTATCACTTCATAACTTCTTTTTTTGAAAAATCTCTTTTCAGGGCAAATTCGTGAATATCATAAGGGGGTTCTCCGGTTGTTATATATTCTGCTGCTATGTATCCTATCTCAGGACCAAGCATAAATCCATGTCCACAGAAGCCACCAATTATCCACAATCCTTCAATGTCTGTTTTATCTACAATTGGGTTTCCATCCGGCGTCATCTCATAACTACCAGCCCACTGCCTAATTATCTTCACATCCGCAAGTTTTGGTATCAATCGTACCATCCTCCACCCCATTTCATTTATGAATTCAAAAGATGAACGGACATCTGCTCCTGGTACATTCGGAACCGGTGTATAACAACCAATGATACTACCCTGTTTTGCCTTCTGATGAAAATAGCATCCATCTGGACGATAATCAACAATCATTGGTTTGAAAAATACTTCTATCGGTTCAGTGATAAGAGATTCATGACGTTCAGGGAATACCGGTATATCAAGCCCAAGGTGCTTAGAAAATTCCCTTATGAATGGACCTGTAGCATTTACCACAATCGGCGCATAATATTTTGTATTATCAATTGCAGTAACAGAAATAACCTTATCACCTTCAACATTTATTTCCTTAATCTCACAATGAGTGAATATCTTTCCCTTTTCTTTTATCTTTCTTGCATATCCATCAACTACCAGAAATGGATTTGCCTGTCCATCAGATGGGCAGTATGCACCACCAAGTATGCCATCAACATTTATTCCCGGCACGATTTCTTTTATCGTTTCCACATCCACATATTCTACATCCAGTCCCATATTTTTCTGTAATTTTATCAATTGCTTATAGATCCTTTCTTTCTCTTCGCTGTGTGCCAGGAACAAATAACCATCCTGCTCGAATTCCACATCTATCCCCAGTTCTTCTTTCATTACTTTAAATTTCTTTACTGATTCCATTGCCACCTTAATACTCAATTCAGTAGAATACTGCTGCCTTATTCCCCCGATACATCTTCCTGTTGAACCTGCAGTTAGATAATCTTTTTCAAAAAGATAAACCTTTATGCCCTTTTTTGTGAGATAATAACCTGTAGCACAGCCGATTATACCTCCACCAATAATAATCGCATCTGCTGTATTATTCATTAAAATTCTAAATGATATTTAATCTCCAATCTTTCAAATTCAAAGCAGTCTGGAGAATTGAGATTTGGATTTTGGGGATTTGTTTAGAATATCCCGCAATTTAGGTATTTTGGCATTTTCACAATCCATACATCGCAACTATTTCATCTTTTTTCTTTCCGAGGATTTTATATTTCTCACCAACTTTCTTAAATGCCTCAATTGCCTTATCAAGATGTTCTTTCTCGTGGATTGCAGAAATCTGAACCCTGATCCTTGCCTGCCCTTGCGGAACAACCGGGAAGAAAAATCCAACAACATAAATTCCTTCGTCATAAAGGTCTCTTGCCATATCCTGAGCGAGCTTTGCATTGTAAAGCATCACGGGCACAATGGGATGGACTCCTTCTTTAATATCAAATCCTGCCTCTTTCATTTTCTGTCGGAAATATTTTGTATTCTCTTCAAGTTTATCTCGTAAAGTAGTTGTGCTTCCAATAATATCCATCACTTTATTTGCGGCAGCAACAACAACTGGTGGGATTGTATTAGAAAATAGATAAGGACGAGCACGCTGCCTGCACATTTCAACTATCTCTTTGCGCCCACTCACACAACCACCACTTGCCCCGCCCATTGCTTTTCCAAGCGTTGTGGTTATTATATCAATTTTTCCCATAACACCGCAATATTCGTGTGTACCTCTGCCATTCTTCCCCAGAAAACCTGTAGCATGTGAATCATCAACCATGACCATTGCATCGTATTTATCAGCAAGTTCACAAATTTTATCAAGCGGTGCAATATCACCATCCATAGAAAATACACCATCGGTGATAATCATACGGAACCGACAATTCTGTGTTTCCTGAAGTTTTTCTTCAAGATGTGCCATATTCAAATGTTTGTAGTTGTATAATTGAGCCTTACATAGTTTCATACCATCAACGATTGAGGCATGAACAAGGCGGTCAGCAATCATTGCATCTTCTTTGTCAAGCACAACATCAAAGACTCCAGCATTCGCATCCATACAGGATGGGAATAAAACTGTATCTTCGGTTCCCAAAAATTCTGTGAGTTTCTTTTCTAAATGCCTGTGTATGTCCTGGGTTCCACAGATAAATCTGACTGAAGACATACCATAACCGCGGCTTTCAAGACCTTCGTGTGCGGCCTTTATAACTTCAGGATGGCTTGATAGACCAAGGTAATTGTTTGCACAAAAATTTATAACCTCTCTTGGGGGTGAACCTGATGGGTATTCAACTCTGATTACTGCTGATTGGGGAGATGCAATATATCTCTCTTCTTTAAATAAACCCTTTTCCTTAATTGCCTTGAGTTCGTTTGCAAAAAACTCTCTTAAATTATCGCGAAACGCCATTTAATCCTCCCCATTAAGTATCAAGTTTCACGAATTCACCAAGAAGTTTAATTATATTATTCACTGTGTCAAATGCCTCAGTTGTTGCCTTCTCATCGGGTATCTTGATATTAAATTTTTTTTCAAGAAAAGTCTTTAACGAAACCATTGAAAAGGAATCAACAATTCCACTTGATATGAGTGGGGTATTTTCAGTTATCTCCTGGTCTGAATCTTCATCCAGATATTCTTTTTTCACATAGTCTATTATTAACTTCTTCAAATCTTCCGCCATTTTTGCCTCCTTCTAAAAAATATTTTTAATCATTCTCTAATGTTGATATATCACCTATTTCTTCACCCCATTCTTTTGCTCTTAATAGTCGGCGCATTATTTTACCACTCCTTGTTTTGGGTAGTGAATCCACAAATTCAATCTCTTGTGGCATTGCCAAGGGTGAAAGTTTTTTCCTAATAAAGTTCATTATATCAAGTTCAAGTTCATCACTGGGCTTGTATCCAGGTTTTAAGGCAACAAATGCCTTTACCACTTCCATATTGATGGGGTCGGGTTTGCCCACCGCTGCAGACTCAGCCACCGCAGGATGTTCAAGTAGTGCGGATTCAATTTCAAATGGACCAACAAGATGTCCTGCAGTATTTATCACATCATCATCTCTGCCCACAAACCAGAAATATCCTTCGTTATCAAGATAGGCACGGTCTCCGCAGATATACCAGTTATTTTTAAATTTTTTATCATAAGTTTCTTTATTATTCCAGTAAGCCCGCATCATTGAAGGCCAGCCAGGTTTTAACGCAATCAATCCGATTGAGCCTGTGGTATTAATCGGTTCAAAATTTTGGGGGTCAACGACCGTCGCAACTATACCAGGAAATGCCTTACCCATAGAACCGGGCTTAATTTTCATACCCGGATAATTTGATATAACTATCGCTCCGGTTTCGGTCTGCCAGTAAGAATCATGAAAAGGTAAACCAAAAACCTTTTCAGACCAGATTACTGCTTCGGCATTCAATGGCTCACCAACACTTATTAAATGGCGCAAAGATTTCAAATTATATTTCTTCACAATCTCTACGCCTTCTTTCATTAAGAGTCTGATTGCAGTTGGTGCAGTATACCATACCGTAACCTTGTGTTTTTCAATGAAGGCATACCATTTTTCGGCATTAAATCCAATATCATAAACGACCTGCGTAACCCCATTTGACCAGGGACCGATAATACCATAGGAAGTACCGGTAACCCATCCCGGGTCTGCTGTGCACCAGTATATATCGCTTGGCTGAAGGTCAAGAACCCATTTTGCTGTAATATACTGAGCAATGATAGACGAATGGACATGCAATGCACCTTTTGGTTTTCCTGTCGTGCCTGAAGTATAATGCAGTACCGATGGTGCTTCTCTATCCGCAGGATATATAGCAAAATTGTCCACACGTTGATAATCATCCATATTGAATTCTATTTCTCTTTCTTCAAGTGGTTTTCCTTCATTGTGTAAGATAATAATGTATTTCAATTCTGGAAGTTGTAATTTTATCTTACGAATCTTTGAGAGGTGTTTACGCGTGGTCAGGATTGCGGTTGTCTTGGCATCGTCAAGTCGGGTAAATAATGCCTCTTCACCAAATGCGGAAAACAATGGTTGAACAATAAGTCCTGCTTTGAGTATACCAATGAATGATATGTATAATTCTGGTATACGATCCATAAAAATACAGACCCGCTCCCCATTTTTTATTCCTAACGATGTCAGGAAATGGGCAAATTTATTGCTGTTTACCCTTAGGTCTTCGTATGTGAAATACCTGACTTCGCCGCTAAAACCCTGCCAGACCAATCCTAATTTATTGCCCAGACCGAGTTCGCATATCCTATCACTACAATAATAACCAATATTATACATCCTGTTCTTACCATAATCAAGTTCCTGTTCACTTAATTTCCAATCAAAATTTTTATATCGTTCATCGTATGAACCAATATTGGACATTTAGTCAACCCCCTGTTTTTCTTCTATTATTATTGCAATTCCACAGGCATATCTTTTTGAATTGCCTGCCCCAATATGGATATATCTTTTATCATCGGAAAAAATTTTTGTGAGTGGCTCGTTCACACAAACTTCATCATTATTCTTTAATTCTATATTTTTAAAGAAAAATCCAAAATATAGCCCGATGCCCAGTGCTTTTAAAATCGCTTCCTTAATGCTAAACTTTAAACCCGCAAATGTAATATTTTTTTGGATTGATTCCATTTCACTGGATGTGAAGATTTGATTAAAAAAATCTTCAGAGACCTTTGAAAACCGGGTAAATTCAATCAGATCAATACCGATACCCTTTATCATCTATCTCAGGGATATAAAAGTATCTTCCCGCAATTTCCATTCTCCATTAATTCCATTCCTTTCTGAAATTCTTCAAGCCGGAAGCGATGGGTTATTATCGGTTCAAGATCGATTCTGCCTGAGGCAAGAAATCTGGATGTCTTATACCAGGTTGAGAACATCAATCTTCCATTTATACCCTGTATCGTGAAGTATTTAAATACAATCTCCGCAATATCTATTTTCAAAGGTTTGTCTGGTATTCCTAAGATTGAATATCGTCCCCCGGGTCTTAAAGCCTTAAGTCCTTCAGTAACTGCAGACTGGTTCCCAGACATCTCCAGAACTACATCAACACCCTTGCCATTCGTATTTTGCATAATTGTTTCAAAGACTTTGTTCTTCTTTGGATTCAACACGACATCGGCCCCAAGTTTTTTAGCAAGATGCAACCTGTATTCGTTAACCTCAGTTGCAATGATTTTCACGGCACCACAGATTTTACAAACTGCAATAGACATTAATCCGATTGGACCACAACCGGTGATTAAAACAGTATTTCCCCCAATTTCTCCGGCAAGGACTGTGTGGATTGCATTACCCAGAGGTTCCATAACTGATATATAATCTCTTGGAATTTTATCCTCAATAACCCAGGCATTGTTTGCTGGAACAACCGCATATTCAGCAAATACCCCATCTATGTCAACACCAAGTATCTTTACATTCTCGCAGATATGAGCGAGGTTGTTTCGGCACAAATAACAATATCCACAGGCAATATGGGTCTCGGCAGAAATGACATCGTCTTTTTTTATATTCTGAACATTTGAACCAACTTCAACAACCTCACCGCATAGCTCATGGCCCATTATCTGAGGAATTTTCTTTATACGCTTTTGTGCCCAATCATTCCACTGGAATATATGGAGGTCTGTTCCGCAGATTGAAGTAGCTAAAACTTTTACCAGGACCTCGTTGGGTCCCGGTGTCGGGACTGGCACGTCTAATAATTCTGCCCCTGGCTCAGATTTTGTTTTAACGACTGCTTTCATTGTTGCCATAGGCAATTATAATAAAAAAATACCTAAAGTCAAGATTACTTTGCTATTTCGGTTGCCCGTGTCTCCCTTACCACGGTGACCTTTATCTGACCAGAATACCGGATCTCCTTTTCAATCCTGCGGGCAATATCATTTGCAATATTTACTACCGCTGTATCAGCGATTACACCTGGATTGACCATCACCCTTACTTCTCTACCTGCCTGAATTGCATAAACCCTTTCTACACCATTGAATGAAGAGACAAGGTCTTCAAGCGCCTTCAACCTCTTTATATAAGCCTCTATCGTTTCTCTTCTGGCACCCGGTCTTGCACCTGAAATTGAATCCGCTATCTCAACGATAAAGGCATAGGGAGTATGTGGTTCAACCTCCTCGTGATGGGCAGCAATTGTATTGACAATCACTTCGCTTTCATTAAATTTTGCCGCAATCTCGGCGCCAATCTGGGCATGCGGACCTTCCATTGTTAAATCGGCGACCTTACCTAAATCATGTAAGAGCCCTGCCCTCTTGGCAATCATCGGATCAAGCCCTAACTCTTGAGCAATGAGTGAAGAAAGGTAGGCAACCTCTTTTGAGTGTTGCATAAGATTCTGTCCGTAACTTGTGCGAAAACGCATTTTCCCGAGATAACGGGCAAGTTCTGGAGCAAGACCTATTATTCCCAATTCAAGGCAGATTTCTTCTCCGGTATTTTTTATTACAGATTCTATCTCTTTTTGGGCACTCTTTACAACTTCCTCAATCCGTGCGGGATGGATCCGTCCATCAGAAATTAATTTTGACATTGCAATCCGTGCGACTTCCCTTCTAATTGGATCAAAACAGGATAGAGAAATCGTTTCAGGTGAGTCATCAATTATCACCTCAACTCCCGTGAGATTCTCAAATGTCCGGATATTTCTACCCTCTCTTCCAATGATTCTTCCTTTCATTTCTTCAGAAGGGATTGAAACTACTGATATAGTTGTTTCCATTGTATGACTCGTTGCACATCTCTGTATCGCCTGGAGAATGATTTCGCGGGCAGTCTCTTCAGCCTTCTGGCGTGCCTCTTCTCTTATACGATTAAGGAGTGCCGCTGCTTCATGTCTTGCCTCTGCCTCTAAATTTTGCATTAATGCACCCTTGGCTTCCTCTTTTGAAAGATTTGCGATCTTTTGTAATGCTTCGGTCTGTTCCTTTATTAACTGATCAAGCCTTTCTGATTTTACTTGGATTATCTTTTCCCGATTCTGGAGATTATGATCTTTATTCATAAGTTCCTTCTCTTTGTCAATTATCAAATGTTCCCTTCTCTCCAGATTATTTTCTTTCTCTAATAGCCGTCGCTCAGCCCTTTCAATCTCTCTGCGGCGATTCAGGGTTTCTTTTTCAAAATTCAATTTTTCTTGATACCAGTGTTCTTTGGCAGCAATTTCGGCAGATTTACGGTAATTTTCTGCCTCTTTTTTGGCATCTTCAATTATTTTTCTTGCTTCTTCCTGGGCACCTATAATCTTTGCCCGATTGTTAAGATAAAAGTAAACAACAAAAATCGCTTCTAAAGCCAGTATAACTATGGCAATTATTAGCACTAACATAACAACCTCCTCCCCGGGGCGGAGTCAATCAGCCCCGGGTAATTTCTTTAAAGTCCCCGCGGGTGCCGTGTGGGAAAAAGTCTTTGAACCCAAGGTTAAAGTGGGCGCCTGTCAACTACAGACAAAGTCTGTAGCCAAACTTGGCTCCCTAACGATGGGTGTTGGCTCAAGACTTAATGCCCATCACGAGCATCGCAGGGAACGAATTAAGTAACAGTTTCGTCAATCTTGAGGATTAATGAATTAATCCTCTGTTCTAAGTCCGAAAGTTTTTTATTTAAATGTTCTTCTTTCTGCCAAAATTCATCCACCAGATTCAAACAAGCAAGAACTGCGATCTTGGTGGTTGACGGCAAGGGAAATTCACGATGAATATCCCTCATTTTTTTATCAACTATTTCGGCGATCTTCTTAATTCGTTCCTCATCAATATCTTCGGATGTAATCCGGTAGTCATTTCCGAAGATATTGACCAACACCTCATTTGTATGACCCTTTTTCAAGTTCTCTCCTAAATATTTTCAATATAAATAACCATATATTACAGGGTCATCGTATCTATTTTCTCAATTAAACCATCAACCTTTCTCTTAACCTCTTCTTCTTTCTCTTTCAACTGCCGGTTTTCTTCTTCAAGTTCATTTATTCTCTGTTTAAGTTCATTGATTAAGTTAATCATTCTATCAATCTTTTCTTCAAGTCTTGCAATTCCATTCAATTTGTCTCCTTTGTTCTTAAAATTGCTTTGAAGTTAATAGATACTTCATTTATTATTTTCTTTATAAATCTATCAACCTCTTCATCGGTAAGTGTTCTATCAGGTGCCTTAAAATAAAGTCGGAAGCCAAGATTCTTTTTGCCTTCAGGTAGATTTTTCCCCTTATAGTAATCAAAAAGTATAATCTTCTCCAAAATTGGTCCTGAAACACGAGCAATAAAATTCTTCACCACAGGCACTTCCACATTTTCATCGAAAAGGAATGCGAGGTCCCGAATATTTGGAGGAAACTTAGAGGGTGGATTATAGAATGGTTCACTAACAAGAGAGAGAGTCTTGTCAATTGATATCTCAAAATAATAAAATTCGTGTTCACAGAATTGTGAATCAATGGCACCTAAATAACCGAGTTCGCGATCAGAATATACAATCTTAACTGCCTGGTTGAACCCTTTTATTTGATGAGGTTGAAATTCTATCTCTTTTATCCGCATCGCTTCAAAGATCGTCTCCACCACACCCTTGGCATCATAGTAATTCATTCTCTGATTGGTATTTTCCCAGAAATTAGGGTAGCGTTCACCACCCATTATTGCACCGAGATTCTTTTCCTCAAATGGCTCGGTATTTAAAAGCACATTACCGACCTCAAAGAGTTTAAGAGAGTAATTACCCTTTGCAAGGTTGTAATGGACTGTATCAAGAAGACCCAGAAATAGAGTGGGTCTTAATGCATTGAACCGTTCATTCAATGGGTTCTTTAATTTCACAAACCCACTGTATCCAAGGCTTGCAAGCCTTTCACTGGATACAAGTGAAAGGTTATAGGTTTCACTGAAACCCAGCCCTATCATATAGGACTTCAGAAATTTTATAAAACTTCGACTCTTATCGTATATTTTTGTGGCTCCCCATCGTGTTGGCGGAACATCAGGGATATTCATATAACCATAGATTCGTGCCACCTCTTCATAAATATCTTCTTCAATCTGGAGGTCGTATCTATAATGGGGAATCTTCGCCTTCAACTGATTTTTCCCCGACACCTTTATCTCGCATTTATCAAGAAAACCCTTCACTTCCTCACATCTAAGGTTTAGAGAAAGTATGGTATTAAGTTTATCAAGAGAGAATGAAACAACCTTTTGTTTTGCCTTTTTCCCCACACTTACAAAATTTGCCTCTTTTGCACCAGCAGAAGTTTTGAACCCTTCACCTGCTATTCTTGAGACCTCATCAACCATTGATAAATCAGCACCCCTCTCAAATCTGATTGAAGCCTCGGTCTGTATTCCAAGTCTTCTTCTTGTATGCGCAATTCTTCTGGGATTGAAATATGCGCTCTCAAGTAAAATACGCCTGGTTGCATTTGTAATCTGGGAAGACCTTGCCCCGATTATACCAGCAAGGGCAATCGGTCCATTTTTATCAGCGATAATAAGGTCATTTTCATCAAGTTTGAAGACCGTTCCTTCAAGGGTCACAAATTGTTCATTTTTCTGTGCCTTTCGAATTGTTACCGGCAATTTAAGCAAATCAAGATCAAAGGGATGAAGTGGCTGACCATACAACAGCATATTGATGTTCGTAATATCAACAACATTATTTATTGCATTCATACCCATACAATAAAGGCGCCACTTGACCGAGAATGGTGAATCTGAGACACGAACATCCTCAAAAATCCTTGCCGTATACCTTGGACAACCATCAATGTCAAGTACCTTTATTAGCGACTGGTCAGTATGATTTATTTGCTCAAGATTTTTCGGTTTGAAACTAAATTTTAACCCGAGACCGATACTGAATTCTCTCGCCAGTCCAATCACAGATAAAAGGTCAGGACGATTTGTACTGACCTTAATATCAAGCACAACATCGTCAAAATACTCACTGAAATGTGCACCTTCTTTACCTTTGTCCAGAACAATAACTCCAATTGATTTTTCGGCAATGCCGAGTTCTTCCTCACTGACCAGCATTCCATTTGATTTTACACCATCAAAATCCCTTTCCCCAACGACCTGGTCTTTGAATTTCTTTCCTGCCACTACAACAAGAACGAAGTCATTTAATTTAACATTCGTTGCAGAAGTAACTATTTGCTGATGGATTGTTGTTTTTATATCAAGAATATTCAAATTTTTTAGGGTGGGGTGTGGTGTAATCTTCAAAACTTTGCCTATCACAATGTCACCAGGACAAAAATTATGTTGTTCGCTTATTTCTAAACCCAAATTATCTGCTACTTTAGTTAGTGATTTCAATGCTAATTTGGTATTGAGAATTTCCTCAAGCCATTTAACTGATACTAACATTAATACTCCTGTCTAAAATTGTTCAAGAAATCTCATATCATTATTATAAAAGACTCTTATATCATCAATTAGATATTTGATGATTGCCACGCGCTCAACACCCATGCCCAGTGCATAGCCCGAATATTCCTTAGGTGAAATTTTTACATTCTTTAAAACTTGAGGATGGACCATTCCGCATCCCAACAGTTCAAGCCAGCCCGTATTACCACAAACTAAACAACCTTCTCCATGGCATACTGAACAGCTTATCGCAAGTTCACCTGAAGGCTCTGTAAATGGAAAGAAACTCGGTCTCAGCTCATACTTTGTCTTTGGACCAAAGATATGTTTCACAAACTCACCAAGGAGCCATTTCAATTCACCAAATGAAACCCCTTTATCAACATAAAGCACCTCAACCTGATGAAATACCGGTGAGTGGCTCGGGTCAAATGGATCAAATCTGTAGCATCTTCCCGGACATATAATTTTTATTGGTGGTTTTATTTTCTCCATGACTCGGATTTGAACCGGAGATGTATGACTCCTTAGCAGCAGTTCATCAGAAATATATAAACTTGAAAAATTATCCCGTGCCGGATGGTCTTTTGGTATGTTCAATGCCTCAAAATTATACCAATCATATTCAATTTCAGGTCCTGATGCTACAACAAAACCAAGATTTTCAAAGAATGATTCTATTTCGTCCTGAATCAATGAGAGGGGATGTCTGTGTCCTACATAACCCACTCTACCCGGTAATAATAGATCAAATTTCGGTGTCTGAACGTTACTAAATTGATTTTGCTTCTGATTTAAAACTTCTGTGAGCTTGTTTTTTAAAAGATTTATCTCTGCACCAAATCTCTTTCTATCTTCAATTGGAAGGTTCACGAGCTCTTTTATTAGTTCATTAAGAACACCTTTTCTCCCCAGAAAACGGATTCTGAATGATTCAAGTGCCTTTGTATCATTAATGTTACTCAACTCATTCTCAATCGTTGTTTTAACTTCGCTTAGCTTCTTTTCCATATTATAAAACTATACCTTTACCTGTTATTTCATTTTTTACAAACTTCAATTAAAGAATTAAATTCTTCAGGATGCTCATAAGCAAGCATTGCTAAAGTCTTGCGGTCGATATCAATATTATTCTTTTTTAGCGAGTTAATAAACTCCGAATATTTCAAACCCTGCTGCCGTAAAGCCGCATTTATCCTCGTTATCCATAATGCCCTGAAGACCCTTTTCTTTCTCTTTCTTTCTCTATAAGCAGAGAGCCACGCCTTCATCACCTGCAACCTTGCAGTCTTGTAAAGGCGATGTTTTGCACCCCAGTAACCCCGGGCTGCCTTTAACCATTTCTTTCTCCGCTTTCGCGTATAAGGTCCGGTTTTTACTCTTGGCATTTCGTCATCTCCTTTCTTTATAATATAGATGGAGAGCCTGAAATCCTTATAATTCAGACTTTACCAAATATTATAACCAAATTAAAATTTCTGTCAAGTGCCGAACGATGAAACAGCACTAATTATTTAAAATCTTTGAATTTCTTTAAATCCGCCTTGGATACAGGGGTTAATTTTGAAAGCCTTCTTTTCCTTTTCCGTGATTTTCCGGTTAGAAGATGCCTCTTCCCTGATTTCCAACGCAGAATCTTGCCACTCTTTTTAATCTTTACCCTTTTTAACCAACCCCTTTTTGATTTCAGTTTACTCATTACCTGTTCTCCTTTTTTGAGGAATGAGTGTCACAATAACGACCTGCTCTTCTTGCTTTGGTGGTGATTCTTCGCGGGCAATCTCTTTCAAATCATTTACCACCCTTTCAACAAGATTTATACCCAGGTGCGAATGGAGCAATTCCCTTCCCCTTAATCTCAATTTTACCTTCACCCTGTCACCTTTTTCCAAGAATTCCTTGATTTTATTCAACTTCACCTGATAGTCATGTTCTGATATCTTCATTGACAATCTCATCTCGCGAACCTGAGTCTGGTGTTGATGTTTTCTTGATTCTCTTTCCTGCCTTTTCTTTTCATAGACATATTTACCAAAATCCATAAGCCGGCAAACCGGGGGGTGAGCGTCTGGAGAAACCTCAACAAGGTCAAATCCCCTTTCTCGAGCAATGCGCAGGGCAATTGTAATATCAAAAATGCCCATATATTGACGATTCTCATCCACCAGTTTAACCTTTTCTGCCTTTATTTCATTATTAACCTTTGGCAAATTTTTAATCTTCTCCTCCTTGTTCTGAGTCACATAAATTAAAAAAATCTTTTAATTTCATTTCACCAAGGTCTCCCCGACCTCTTTTTCTAACCGAAATAGTCTTTTTTTCAGCCTCGCGTTGACCGATGACAAGAATATATGGAATCTTTTTGACCTCTGCCTCTCTTATACGATAATTTATCTTCATGGATTTGCTGTTAAATTCTGTTCTGAGTCCGTGTTTTGAACACCGCTGATATACATCCTTGGCATAGGCTGATTCTTTATCAGTTATCGGCATCACAACGACCTGGACGGGTGCGAGCCATAGAGGGAATGCGCCTGCATAATGTTCAATCAGTGTTCCAATAAATCTTTCAAGAGAACCATATAATGCCCTGTGTATCACTACAACCTCTTTATGCTGACCTTTTGCATCCATATATTCAATACTAAACCTCTTTGGTAGATTGAAATCAAACTGGACCGTGGTAGCCTGCCAGGCACGTCCAATTGCATCAAGGATATTGATATCAATCTTTGGTCCATAGAATACCGCCTCACCCAACTGGACTTTATATTGTAGATTTACTTTTTTCAATGCTGATATAAGCCCATTCTCTGCCCTTTCCCATTCTTCGTCTGAACCCATAAATCTTTCTTTATTCTTCGGGTCACGCTCAGAGAGATTCACCTGAAAATCCTCAAAACCAAATTTCTTGAATATCGTCAGGGTCAATTGTAGGATTTTGACAATCTCCTCTTCAATCTGGTCAGGACGGCAAAAGATATGGGCATCATCCTGGGTAAATCCTCTCACCCTTAAAAGACCGTGTAATGTGCCTGACAGTTCATTCCTATAAACTGTGGCAAGTTCCGCATATTTTATGGGCAATTCTTTATAACTCCTGACCTTTGATTTATAAATGAGTATATGGCCAGGGCAGTTCATCGGTTTAAGCACATATTCCTCATTCTCAACCGGCAAGGTAAACATTTTGTCACGGTAGTATTCATAATGTCCTGATATATGCCAGAGGTTCCTTCGGGCAATGTGCGGGGTCGTTATCAATTCATAACCATTCTTTAAATGCTGTTTTATCCAGTATTCTTCAATCAATTTTCTTATAATTGTCCCTTTAGGATGCCAGAACACGAGCCCCGGGCCTGCTTCTTCAAATATTGAAAAAAGTTCAAGTTCTGTTCCTAATTTTCGGTGGTCTCTTTTTTGTGCCTCTTCAAGTTTTCTAAGATAGTTCTTTAATTGTTCATGGGAAGTAAATGAAATACCGTATATTCTTGAAAGCATTGGTAAACGAGAATCACCCCGCCAGTAAGCACCCGCAACGCTCAGGAGTTTAAATGTCTTTACCAATCCGGTTCTTGGAATATGCGGGCCCCTGCAAAGGTCAACGAATTCTCCATTACGATACAAGCTTATTTCTTCATCAGGAATCTCTTTAAGAAGTTCAACTTTATAATTTTCGCTGCGCCTTGTGAAAAATTCAATTACCGCCTCTTTAGTCATCACAATCCGTTCAAATGGAATATTTTCTTTTATAATCTCTGCCATCTTATCTTCAATCTTTGTGAGTTCCTCATTCGTGAAAGGGTTTGCGCGGTCAAAATCATAATAAAACCCTTGGTCAATCGATGGTCCTATTGCGAGTTTTGTATCAGGCCATAATGACTTAACTGCCATTGCCATTATATGAGAAGTTGAATGCCAGAATATTTGCTGACCTTCGGGATCACTAAAACTGATTGGTTCAATCTCACAATCTTGGTTGATTGCGGTACTCAAATCCCTTAATTCACCATTAATGCGCACTGCAATATAGTCATCATCCTTTATCAAGTCCGAAGCCTTAATGCCTGGTTCAACTTCCATTATACTATTATTCAATTTCACTTTTAACATCTGTCAATTATAAAGCATTTTTTAATTTTGTCAATGGTATTTTATGAATTTTAATTATACTTGTATTAACCAGATGATTTGTAGAAAAATCTGCTTAAGTATCTAAATTTAATGCTTTATTCAAAACGCATAATTTCGACGAAATTTATTATTTAATTATGGGAATGCAACAATTTTTTTTGACCCTCCAAAATCCGCTGTTCAAAGGGAGATTCACGGATGATTCTGAGTTCTTTTTTTGCATTCCTAACAATCTCATCTGCCTTATTATTTTTACCGTATAGAAACTCATAGGCGCGGGCACCGGCAATCTTTCCTTCAAGCATTGCGGTGGATGCCTCTTCTATTGAAGCAAGATCACCAGCAACAAAGATATGCGGTCTTGATGTCTGAAGGTCTTCATTGTAATATGGCACATTACCACCCAGCTCAGGCACATATTTTATATCACATCCTGCCTGATATAGTAATTCACATAAAGGAGATAAACCAACTGCAATCAAAATCATATCACAATCAATAATCTTCTCCTTCCCGGCAATACATTCAAATTTATCATTAACTTCGGTTATAACTGCGGATTCCACACAATCCTTTCCCCTTGCCTCAATAATCGTGTGGTTCAATAATATAGGAACGCCTGCCCTTTTTATCTTTGCTGCATGGACATAATAGCCACCGATTTTGGGCAAAATCTCAATTATCGCAGAAACCTCAACACCTGCCTGGAGGAGTTGATAAGGCACAATCAAACCGATATTGCCGGAACCAACCACTAATGCCCTCTTCCCAGGAACAACACCATAAACATTCATCATTGTCTGGACTGCACCTGCCCCATATACCCCTGGCAGGTCAGAATTTTCAAAGGCAAGCATATTCTCGCTCGCACCAGTGCAAAAGACATAAGTTTTTGCCTTTATCTGCAACAATTCATCATTTCTTAGAACCCCTATTGAGTCATCGTCGTAATATCCGATCACAGTAGCATTCAACATTACATCTATACCTAATTTATAAACACGTTCACTTAGAATCTTTGCGATATCAATTCCCCTGACACCACAATAATGCTCTTTTGAACCGAAGAACTTATGGGTTTGTTTTATTAACTGTCCCCCGAGGATAGGATTATCATCTATTATCAATACCGATGCACCGAGTTCCTTTGCTACAATCCCGGCATTCAAACCAGCAGGACCACCTCCTATTACGCAGACATCAACCATAATAAATAGTAATTAAAGTATAAGAGGTTAAAAAATTTACTTGACATTAGAGTTTTCCCTTTCCTTTTTGCCTTCTCACTCGCATTCCTTCTTTTAAGGGCTCCATACATACCATCACATTTGCCCTACCATCAACTTCCATAAGGCAGGAAGAACATTTACCGACCGCACAGAAAAATCCCCTTGGTCTATTGTATTTTTCTGAGTATCTCAAAATTCTTATTCCGGCCGCGTGGAGTGCGGCTGCTATCGGAAGCCCTTCATACCCTTCCAATTGTTCATCTTCAAAATAAAATTTTACTCTCTTACCTCTTTTGAATTGTAGTATTGGATGTTCAGTTATATATCCTTCCACGATTATTTAAAATAGTTTACTGCATTTTCAAAAATTATAAAGCCATCGCCCTTCTCATTGAGTTTTTCCCTTGTATGGAGTGGGTGCTGTAGATAAGAAATATGCCTCTCAGGATGAGGCATCAATCCAAGGATTCTACCGGTCTTATCAGCAATACCTGCGATATTCAGAACCGACCCATTGGGATTATGTGGATAGCCACCGAGCCTTCCTTTTTCATCTACATATTGAAATACAATCTGTTTTTCTATTTTCCTTAAGATTTGTCTGTTCTTGACGACAAATTTGCCTTCGGCATGGGCAACGGGCAATGATATTATTTTATTTATCCCCAGAGTGAATACCGAGCGCTCGGGATATACTTTCAATTCTACCCACCGATCTTCAAACTTTTCAGAATCATTCGTAATCAAACTAACTGTCTGATCGCTGAAATAGCCATTAAAACCAGGTAGTATTCCTGCCTTTACAAGCACCTGGAAGCCATTACATATACCTAAAATGAGATTGCCATCTTCAATAAATTTAAGAATTTTTTCTTTGAGTTTATACTTAATTTCATTTGCCAGTATCTTTCCTGCGCTTATGTCATCGCCATAGGTAAAGCCACCGGGGAATACAAGAATCTTGTAATTCAAAAGATTCTTGTTTTTCATCTCGTCTATGTAAACACGCTCTACCCTGGCACCCGCAAGTTCAAATGCATAAACCGTCTCAAGG
This sequence comes from uncultured bacterium, assembly GCA_964559225.1. GTDB lineage: Bacteria > Hydrothermota > Tepidihabitantia > SM23-42 > JAOAFX01 > JAOAFX01. Next base: position 27,014 of record CAZLGA010000020.1, read on the forward strand.
TCGCAATTTGTTCCTGCAGCACGAACAACGAGAGTTCTAACCTTCATTCTTTTAAAGAAACATAAATCGTTCTTCCTTCTCGTCTGAATTTTATCTTATCTTCACGTGCCAGCCAGCCAAGACCCATATAAAACATATTTATCGGTAAACCCGATTTTCGCATCAATCTTGTTATTACCATCCCTCCTTCTTCTTTAAGTTTTTTCCATATACTTCCCGCAGCAAAACCAATGTCCGTAATCATAGTGCCTCCAATTTAATAAAATTATTAGAAGTTTTTAAATTTCTTTTTTGAATATTAAAGATTGATTTCAGTGCCGGTACATGCCGCATCAATATCATATCCTGGAAATTTTATTCTTGTATTTTCCAGTACATTGTTTATAAAATTATCACTACTTGATGGGTCATGATGGGTAAATAATACTCTTTTAATTCTACAATCTTTTGCCAGTTGCATCACCTGATTGTATGTGGAATGTCCCCAGCCAACTTTTTCATGATAATTTTCATCATCATACTGAGCATCGTGTATTAACACATCAGCACCTTTTATAAATTTTATAAATTTTTTATAAGAAGTTCGCGGATTTGGTGAATTCAGTTCATTATCAGTGAGAAATACTACACTCTTATTGTTTTCAGTAAGTTTCAAACCAAATGTGTAGTTAGGATGGTTGTTCGGGATGATCTGAATCTTCATTTTTCCAATATTAAATTTAGGCTTTGCCTTTTTGAAGGTAAATTTTGCAGGTAAATCTGTTAATTTTATGGTCGGGAAGAACGGAATATGCATTTGATAAGAAAGTGCTTTCTTCGCTGCAACCTCATCCTCTGGTCCATATATATTTATTGTTGTATTCTTTGAATATGCCGGTGCAAAGAATGGAAACCCTTGAATATGGTCCCAGTGATAATGGGTAAAAATCAAATGCAGGTTGCTCTTTTTATTCTCGATTAGATATACGCCAAGTTCCCTGATTCCGCTACCCGCATCTATGATTATTGACTCGCCGTTGTTTGTCTCTATATAGACACAGGTCGTATTACCGCCGTATTTTATTGTATTCTTGCCTGAAACCGGGATTGAACCCCGGGTTCCATAAAATTTTATGAGCATTTAATCTTTTTCCTTTGTCTTATGTCCCATCCGACAATTTCCATCAAAGAATACGCCGGACTGAATTATCAAACCCTTACATATAATATCACCATACATATGGGCACCGCTCTGGAATTCAAGCAATTCTTCTGACTGTATATTGCCTTCAATCTTACCACCAATCACACCAGCTTTACAGGTTATGTTGCCTTTAATAAATCCAGTATTGCCACAGAATAAATTATCTTTCACTACAATATTGCCTTCAACCGTTCCATCTATTTTTACAGAACCCATAATCTTTAAATCACCATTCATCACAGTATTCCTGCCAATTATGGTATCAATCTTGCCTTCCTTTTCCATAATCTCCTTTCTTAAAAATAGATTATATTTAAAAACAAAAAGATGTCAACAACCAAATTAAATAAATCTTTGTTCTTATTTCTTTGCAATCTCGGGGCTAACATAAAATCCCTTTTTTGATTTGATTGCACCCGGAATCCAGCACCTTGGATCAGTTGGTGTTTTATTAACCATTATCTGGAAATGCAGGTTTGCACCTGTGCACATACCGGTTTTACCCATCTCACCAATCTCCTGCCCCTTAATAACTGTATCTCCTTCAGCAACACTGATTTTATTCAGATGAATATAAACCGTATGAATTCCCTGCCCATGGGCAATCACAATACTCTTACCATGCCCTTCAAGTTCTTCAGCCATTACTACCACACCAGTATTTGCAGCAAATACCTTTGTGCCAACCGCATTGGAAATATCGATCGCCCGATGTGACCATTTATCAAGTCCATTATTATATTTACGGGCAATACCGAACATCGATGTTATTGACCCAGCACAAGGCCAGATGAAGTCACCTTCAGATAAAAGGGTATCAAAAGTTTTGGTATACGCCTTAGCAAAATATTTACCGCTTTCAAACTTCATCATTTCAAGTGTTTCCTGGGTTAGAATATGAATATCAAGCTCTGCTGTGTCTTCTTCAGCGAAGTCACCAGAAACTACCTTAAATGGTATTTTATAGTTTTTCTTCTCTTCATTTTCTTCATATCTTAAAGTCATAAAATATCTACCTGTATCTGCATCCATAGGCACAGCGAGAACCGTCCGGTAAATATTTCTTCCTGCAGGATAGAGTTTATAATTTTGGTTCAAAAATTTTATCTCTGGTTTTATTAATGGTAAAACTGTCGTCACATTGAGTGTTGCAATTTCACCTTGTTTATAAATCTTCTTATCAAGGGATATATTCTGAAATATGCCATTAATGAGTGTATCCTTAGGGAAAGAGGTACCTGTAATTTTGTTATCAACCCTATCAATCTTTTCTCCAAGATTACTACCCGGTATATATTCATTTACCTGAAGAGGTGGATTAAATATATTCAGACGAATGACTGTTGGTTCAGCAAGTTGCGGGTGCAAATCTGGAATAAATTCAATCGTTTTATCTATAGGCACCAATCTTTTATCAAGACTGATTTCTTTGATATTGTTCGTAGTATCTTTCTGCACATTTTTTTGCTGGTCATTTGCATAAATGTTATAACAAAATAACAAAGATAAAATGATTTTAGCACATATCTTCTTCATTTGTTAATTTTAACCAATATTCCATTGATGTCAAGTAGTATATAAGACA
>CAZLGA010000021.1:0-29602 GCA_964559225.1 uncultured bacterium
TCGTTGACTTATACAACTTATGCGTCTGGTCAGCCGCATAGATGACCCAGTAATTGTGCAATGGGTCCCACCCCATACTCATATCATCCGCCCTACCTGCAGGCGGACCATTTAGACTTTGCCACTCGGCTCCAATAACCAAAAGCGGCAGAGCCATAGTAAATGCTAATGCCTTATTCATTTTGGCCTCCTTGTTACTTTTATGCACTTACCTTGTTTTTATTATTTTTTTAACCACACGCTCATTGCCTGCCTCTACTTGCACAAAATACACTCCGCAAGGTAGGTTATACGTATCTATTTTTACTTGTCCTTGTCTCCCTATCTCTTTATCTCTTTGTCTCAAAAAAACTACCTCCTTTCCGCTAACATCAAAAATTTCTATTGTTAAGTCATTAATCAGGCATCCAGTATCAAGTATCCAGTATCTGATCTGTATCTCGTGATTGAACGGATTCGGACAAACCTCCAGTCTAATTCTCGAAGATACAGATACTTTTTTTGCTTCACTGACTCCCACCAGAAGGTCTTTCCGCTTGTAGTAAATTGGTGCACTTGAACCACTATTTCCATACTCTCTCCTATCCTGCCAGAATAAATGCAAATACCTTCCACCCCAGGCAAGTGATGGACGGATTGATTTGTAAGGAGCATTGGTCAATCGTTCTTCAAAACCCCAGGTCCTGCCCAAATCCGTGCTCATCCGATAGTAAATCTCAAAATTATCATCAAACCCATTACGGTCATCCTCCCAGACAAGATGGAGATTATTACCCTCAGCAAGAATATCTGATGCCACTGCTCTATGCATCACCGTTAGTGAATCAATCTCCCCCCAGGTATTGCCACTATCCCTGCTTGCCCGATAGAAAATATCCCCAGTCCAGGCATAAGGAGAATATTTATAATCATACCAGGTGATATGCACTCCACCAGAACCATCGGTATCCATCGCCGGCCACTGGGAACCAGCTGAATCAAGATAAGAAACCATCACACTATCTAACCACTCATCACCACCATTATAACTCAAAATTTGAAATACCTCCTGACAAACAGGAGCTGGTCCATTACCGTAACAAACCACGATATATAAAGTATCATCACGAATTACGCGCAGACGAGGCCAAGCATCGGCTTTTGTGACATTAGTAATAGGTTGCCAAGTGTTGCCACCGTCATAACTTTTTGTAAATCTTAACATTCCCAGCACACCAATTGTCCCAGCAATATAGATTACATTTCCCATTGCCTGAATTGATGAATAAACCATGCCAGGAACTATAGAGTCAATATCTTGCCAAGTTGCGCCACCATTTGTGCTTCGCCGGTAGAGAAGCCCAAAGTCATCCTCAGACCAGATAACATGGACTGTATTGCCCGATACTGCAATCTGAGGCAAATCAGAACTCTGCCCATCCTCCACACTCAACATCACATCCTCACCCCAGGTTAAACCCGCATCCGTAGAACGCTTGTAGAAAACTTCGTCGTGTGCATAATGCTGCCACCAAACCAAATGAATTGTGTCCCCACAACATGCCGCACGCGGGTACCATCCACAACCTTGCATAAAGACCAATCTCGTATCCGGACCCCAGCCAGACTGGGAATATAAAAGTGTAGGTAGTAATCCGCCACACAGAATGGCGGAGTAGCAAGTAGAGAAAAAAGATATTGCGAATTGCGGATTGCTAAATTTGAAATTACTCAAAAATCCTTTCATTTCTGCCTCCGATTAATTATATCAGTGATACCATAAAAATCAATGGGCTCTTCAAGATGAGATACTTCCCATTTCTTACCATCAGAACTCTGATAAATATTATCCGCACCTTTTACAAAGATTTTCTTTAACCCTTTATCATATTTTAATAATTCAAACTCACCTTCTTTGACTAACCTGAAATCATAATACGGTCTGCCTCTTAAAATACCTTTATCAGTGGCTAACATTAAAATGATACCTTCATTAAAAAAGTCTAAAATCAAAATATCATTGATATCATAACCAGATAAATTTAAACTCTGCCACGCAAAACCACCATCAGTGGTGCGAAATAAAACAGGATTGTTGCCATCTTTTTTACACCCTAAATAAATAATCCTTTCATCAAACGGATCCATAGCAAAACAGCGGGGTCTGGTATTGGTGATGTTATAAGGTGGGGTGCCACTGCGTTCTTCCCAGGTTGCGCCACCGTCTATAGACCACCAGACCGGCACATCACCATTCTTGCCAATATAAACAACCTGGGCATCACTGGGTTGGGTAATCACACAGGTAGGGTTTTCAGTAACATCAAAATAAGTTATCGAATCCCAATACTCCCCTTCATTCGTTGACTTATACAACTTATGCGTCTGGTCAGCCGCATAGATGACCCAGTAATTTCACTCTGGGTCCCACCCCATACTCATATCATCGGCCCTACCTGCAGGCGGACCATTCAATGACTGCCACTCTGCTGCTAATAATAAGAGGGGCAGTATTATCAGAGTTAATGATTTTGCAACCATTTTTTACTCCTTTTTCTTAACCAAATAGACTAAAAAGACCAGATAAACCAAAAAGACCATATCATCCCACAATCAGCACCTTTCTGGTTATATACTCCAAGCCTGCTTTAAGCATCAAAAAATACACACCATCTTGCACCTCCTCGTTGAAATCCTCTAATACCAACTCACCAGAAACCTGATGCACAGGCACACTCGTAATCACCCTGCCTGTAACATCTATTAAACATAACTCACCTTTTTTATTACCACTGCCCAAATCATAACGAATCATTGAATTTATCATTAGAATTGTGGGGCAATCTAATACCAGATTAGAAGAGTGGAAAATTCTACTTATTTCTTGCCTTATGCCTACATTTATATCCTTGCGTTTGTAATAAATCTCTCCGACAACGTTATTCGGGTCATCACGCAAATCAAACCAGAAAAGATGCAGATACCATCCATCGCAGGCTAAAGATGGTCTACGCGACCGGTTATTTGCGTAAGTCAATCTCTCTTGTGGTCCCCAGGTCCTGCCCAAATCCGCGCTCATCCGATAGTAAATCTCAAAATTATCATCAAACCCATTACGGTCATCCTCCCAGACAAGATGGAGATTATTACCCTCAGCAAGAATATCTGATGCCACTGCTCTATGCATCACCGTTAGTGAATCAATCTCCCCCCAGGTATTGCCACTATCCCTGCTTGCCCGATAGAAAATATCCCCAGTCCAGGCATAAGGAGAATATTTATAATCATACCAGGTGATATGCACTCCACCAGAACCATCGGTATCCATCGCCGGACGCTGGGAACCAGCTGAATCATAATGGGAAATACACTGTGTATCCCAAGTTAAACCGTCGTCAAAACTTTTTAAACAAAAAATCTCAACACAATATGGATTATCAGGATTTGCAATAACCAGCAATGAGGTACCTATCTTTAATAATCTTGCTCCTCCACAAGCATGTGTAACTGGTTGACCAGATGACCAAGTGTTGCCATTATCGGTGCTCTTTGTTAACATCTGAAATCCTGTGCCAGCGCCAGCAATAACATAAAGATTGGGCCCATCAACATGAATCCAAGGCACAGACAACCCAGCATTTGGTAATGTATCAATGGGAAGCCAGGTATTGCCGCTATTGGTACTCTTGCGATAACAAACGCCAACATGTTGCTCGGTCCAGGCAACGTGAATAAAGTTACCATTAACACCGATGGCTGGGCTTGTGGAACTCTGCCCATCCTCCACACTTAACATCACATCCTCACCCCAGGTTAAACCCGCATCCGTAGAACGCTTGTAGAAGACTTCTTCATGAGCATAGCTTTCCCACCAAACAAGGTGAATTGTATCACCACAGCACACTGCCCTTGGATCGTAAGAATATCCAGGACGATATGTCAACCGCACATCCGGACCCCAGCCAGACTGGGAATATAAAAGTGTAGGTAGTAATCCGCCACACAGAATGGCGGAGTAGCAAGTAGAGAAAAAAGATATTGCGAATTGCGGATTGCTAAATTTGAAATTACTCAAAAATCCTTTCATTTCTGCCTCCGATTAATTATATCAGTGATACCAAAGAAGCCAAGGCAGGTAATCGTTTTACGGCTTCGCTCCCTGTATCGTCTAAAGATTTCGCTATCATTTTAATCCCAACTGTTTGCCTCTACTACTTCCATACCTACCTCTTCATCCCACTTCCATCATCTTAAAAGTACGGCTTTTCTATCTTAACAACACCGCTTTTTCAACATGTCTGAAGTCACCCACTGCAAACCGCACAAAGTAGACGCCTGCAGGCAAACGACGACCTGAATCATCGTCACCAGACCAGATGATACTGGATACTTGATTCCGGATACTTGATGCTGGATTAAAGGATTTAACCAACCGACCCGTAGCATCAAATATCTTTATACTTGCTACTTCTGAATTAGTCTCGGATGGCGGATGCGGGGCGAATTGGAATTGAACTACACAGTGATTCTGGAATGGATTTGGACATACTTCTAAATTTGGCTTCAGGAATTGGGCATTGCGAATTTGTGCTTCGTCAATACTTGTTGGATTGACAAGAATGCTTACAATTACCTGCGGACCGAATAGAACTCCATTTCTTTCAAACCTGAATGTATCTGCAATCGTCGTCTGACTTGGCACACTCGGTGCTTTGAATTTTGAGTAATTATAAAAGACCTGTCCGGGTAATCCCCAGAATCCAGTCAATTTTGCACGGGTTGTGTCCTTCCAGGACGGAGAATTATAAAATGGACTCCTGCCAGTTCCTTTTAGATAGACGAGTGTATCAAATGGACCATAGCCATTATTCTGGATATGCATCGTAACTGTGAATGTATCAAGTGAATTCACGCTTGAGGGATATGTTAGACCCTGAATGCTACAATTGTAAGTATTATAGTCTTCTAAGTTGTTTATTATTGTGTAAGGAGTATATACCCATCCCCTTGGCTGATCCGTCAACTGCAAATAAATTCTTGCCCAGTCACCAGAAAATGAATCGGCAACAAATACCTGACCATTTGCGATCTGGGTTATTACTGGATATGATGCCCCTGGACCTTCGCGGACATTTACTAAACTTGAATTAATACGCAGGACTGTATTTCGTGTTGTCCCTTTCATATACTGGAGATTTGTTCCGTCACCTCCTGACATCCAGGCGTAATAAGGACCGCTTGCCGAGGGAAAATAGACTTTATACCAGTAAACTCCTTGATTATAAAAATAATCAAATGATACAAATTTTGTGCCCAACCTTGCTTCGGTGATTATGCGATAGTTTGTTCCTGGACCATCGCGGACATTGAGGCTGTCTATGTTTACTTCAACAGTCCAGTGCCTTGATGGTGGTTCAATCCAGAATCTTCTTCTGATTGCGTTCCAGATATGGTTATAACTTCTATCATAACCTAATGCCCAACATCCTGCACCCTGGAGTATAGAATCATTGACCATCTTGAATTTTATATCAAGTGAGACAGAATCATCATACCAGCATTGATGCCATCCACCTGAATTATAACGATACCAGGGTGTTTGAGAATAATTGTCCCAGAGTCTGCCATAGGTATTTGCATTCTGGAATGCATTGTAGTATATCACTGCTGAGCCAGTTCCGGTCGTAGGGCTACCAATATCATCTGAGGTTGTTGGCCAGTCATAACCATAATAGGGAAGCCCCAGAATAATCTTTGAACCAGGTGCACCATAGACCTTATAACTGCCAATTGATTTTGCAACACAATATTGTCCCCAGAAAGAGGAAGGGACGCAGGGAGATACAGGACCCGCAACAGACGAACCGCTCCAGTGATAATCATAAGCCATAATAAATAAGCCGTCAGAATGTGAGGCAAGATATGCAAAATCATAACCAGGATACCATTCAGGGACTGCTGGTGTTGCCATATACAATTCCTTTCTACCATTAGGATGATTCCATAAGGCATATGCCAGGTCATTTATAAACCTGTTAAAGCTATCCCTGACTGCACTCGTAACAAATTCAAAATCAATATTTGCACCATCACAACCGTAATTGGTCATAAAATTGCGGATGTTATTAACTGCATTATTCCGTGCTGTAGCATTATTCAAAAAGTTTGTAACATTTGTATTGCCAAAGATAGTGAATGTCATATGAATTCTCACCCCGCGCGGATGCGCATAATCACGGATTTTATAAAATCTTGAGGCATTGGGTATGCCTCCTAAACTGCCTGTTGCTGGGTCAATACCAACCGAAAAGTAAGAAACATGGGTCAATAATTCTATTTGAAAATATTGATAATATGTTGTATCAATCCAGTAGGGCAGATATCCATAATAATTCTTCAGCATACCCATTATACTGGATTCAAAAGGAGCATAAGATAATTTTGTGGAAGAGATAGGTGTCCATTCTGCCTCTGATTTGTGCAGATTGTATTCAATCTCATGGATTGAAGAAAAATTTGTAATAGCACAAAGACAAATACTACAAACGATGTTAAACATATTTACCTCCTTCTACTTTGTCTTCTTATAAATTCTGCGCGTAATCAAAAATATTGTGGTAAAGAATATCATAAGGATTATTATAAAGATAATCAAGGTAAAATTGATTATCGCCCGTTCTGACTGAAATTCGGTTGCAGATTTATTATTTATCGTATCCCTTTTGTATTCCTCTGCTTGCAACTGGTGGATTGACTTAAAATTTGTATCAGGCTGGACAGGTAGAATAAAATCAAGATTTGAGAGAGATGAAAGACAAACCAAATATATGAGAACCATTCTATATAAATTCTATTTATTTTTAAGATTTTGTCAATACATACTGCGAAGTCGTATAACAATACGGGTTTGTCAAGTGCCTGCATTCCTGAACACCTATGTGCCAAAAGTTTAACCATTTAACCTTTTAACCAATTTTTATAATGGCGTTTTGAATTGGTAATTTATTGTTTCTTGACACGCTGTTCAAACCAACTATAATATGTTGAAAAATTGATAGGATAAAAATTGGCTACATATCGCGAGATAACTTGTAAGTCAATTCTAAATAAATCAGGGATTCCGGGTATTGATTTTGCATTGAATCCATATACAGGATGCGAGCACAAATGCGTCTATTGCTATGCGGTATTTATTAAACGATTTACAAATCATAATGAGGAATGGGGTGAATTTGTTGACATAAAAACTAATGCACCTGAGATTCTGCAGAAACAATTGAAACAACTAAAAACAAAGAGCCACATATCAATCGGCACAGTCTGCGATGCCTATCAGCCAGCTGAAGAGAGGTATGAGATAACGAGAAAGTGCCTTGAAGTCTTAAGATATTTCCAACATCCTGTTTCAATCTTAACAAAATCTTCGCTCGTCCTGAGGGATTTGAATCTGCTATTAAAAATCAAAGCAATGGAAGTTGGATTTACTTTAGCAACCATTAATTCTGAAACAAAAAATCTTTTTGAACCGAATTCTTCACCGATTGAAGAAAGGTTATCTGCACTCCAAAAATTATCACAGAATGGTATTTACACCTGGGTATTTGTTGCACCAATCCTGCCGTATATTTCTGATTCGGATGAAGAGATTGAATGTTTGATAAGGACTGCTGAGGAATCTGGTGCCCAGAATATTACCTTTGATTCACTAAATCCCTATCCCAAGGTCTGGCACAATGTGATGACGAAGGTCAGAGAAAGATTTCCGGAAAAATTAAAAAACTATGAATTTTATTACCGCAATAAGATTCTTTATGAGAAAAAAAGCAAGGATAGAATATTAAATATTGGCAAATCTTTCCGGATTAAAATTGATTTTGCTTTTTGAAATAATGATTAAAGGACTGCTAAACTTGAATTAGCAATATTCAAATCTAAAATAGACTAATTATTCCCCATATTGTGATCATCACAAAGACGATTAATGCGGGTGGCATTAGTAACCTTAAAGGATTTTTGAAATTTGTCGTAAAATACTCACAAGTGACAATCAAACAGGGATGGATCGGTGATACGACATAGCCAAAAAAGATGCTTGTATAAATCAAAGCAAAGTTTAAGGGAGTAATTTGATTGGTGAGCAGAAAAATAGGAAATATAATTGACGAAGGCAGAAGAATTCTGCCTGTGGCAATACCTAAAATAAATCCCACGCTGATACATAATAAAAGTGGTGGGAAAGGAATTCTAACAATCAATTTATCAATACCCGATACCTTGAAGACATTCAGGAAGTAAAAAAGCCCCAACATAATAAAAGAGAAACGATACGGTTTCATTATTAAAAAGATCCGCTTCAAATCAATTTTTAACGGACTTGAGATGATAGCAAGAGCAAACCCGGTTATCACGCCGATCAATGTTCCAATCTCTTTTAAAGAAAAAACCTTGAAACTCCGAAAGACAAAATCCAAAAGTGGGGCAACAAGGATTATCGTTAATGGTATTAAGAGATTTTTCAATGAAAATTCTTCGGTATAGGTGATTTTACCTTTGACCTTATTTAAAAAAAATATCTGTCCGAGTACAATCGCAATAATCAAGGTGGGGAAGAGGTATAGAATTGCATTGTATATATTCAATCCAGCAATCTTTGTTGTCGCAATCAAATCCGAACTCAACGGATAAATCAAAATCAAAAGATGGCGGTACCAGATATTTATTGCGACCTTTAAGTCATTGTCAACCCCCTCACCACTTTTTTCCATTAGCGGTGCTGAAAATAGCGCGCCGCCGGGCATCGGTAATAATCCCATTATTGCCGGCGCAATAGCCATAATTCCCCTTTTACCGATTCTTAAGTTCTTTACAATATTATCCATCTGTCCGGTTTCACGCATCACACCGCCGATCAGTGGTATAAAAAATACTATAAATGCTAAAAGAATTACCGGGATGTCAGAGACTGTATTTATAAATATTTTTATAATATTAATGGGTGGGATTGTAAATAATCCGAGTATAACCGTTCCGCAAAAAAGCGCCAGGGGCAAATTTTTCTGTCCGATGATTACTATAAAAATAAAGGCAAGTATAAAACCGAGGATGGTAAGGGTCATATTTTATGGGATTTTAAACCTGTTCCGGTAAAAGTGGATACAATTAACTCTTTTTTCTTTGCAATCTTCAAATAGTTTTTTACGCCAGCCACGGCGGTTGCTGCGGTTGGTTCAATATAAATTCCCAATTTGTAGATTTCTTTTAAAGCCTGTTTGATTTCTTTTTCACTGACAGTCAGGATTATCCCTTTTGATTCTTTTATTGCTGAGATAATCTGTGTTGCCCGAGGTGGCCTACCAACACTTATCCCCTCAGCAATAGTAGATTTGATTGTTAAATCAGGAATTCTATTGGTATTATTTTTGTACATCCAGAAGATTGGTGCGCAATTCTTTGCTTGAATAGCTACAAGCTTAGGTATCTTTTTTATGATTTTCTGATTCATTAATTCTTTAAATCCGATATAGGCACCTAATAATAGCGTGCCGTTTCCAATTGGCAAGACAACTGCATCGGGTGCTTTCCAATTAAACTGTTCAACAATTTCATAGGCGAATGTTTTTGTCCCGTGGATGAAAAATGGATTATAATAATGACTGGCATAATATATCTTTTCTGCAAGTTTCAGAGCAACCCGAGCAGTTTCATCTCTATCGCCCTGGACAATATACAATTTTGCCCCATACGCCTTAATCTGATTTAGTTTTTCTTTACTGGTATTTTCCGGGACAAGAACCAAGCATTCAATTCCTGCTTTTGCGCAATAGGCACTCACCGCGCTTCCCGCATTACCAGAAGAGTCGATAAGGACTTTTTTTATGCCCAATTCTTTAATTTTACTTACCAAAACCGATGCCCCACGGTCTTTGAATGAGCCGGTAGGGAATAAATAATCAATTTTGAAAAATATGGTATTACTTTCTAATGAGATTTCAACGAGTGGTGTAAATCCCTCATTAAAAGTTATAATATTTTTATCTACTCTTAAAGGAATCATTTCACGATATCGCCATATTCCAAATGGTCTTTTTCCTAATTTTCTTAATAATAACCGGGTATTTATTTCAATATCTAAGAGTCCACCACAAGGGCATTGCCATATTGGTTCGTTATCACAAAATTTTTTCCCACAGGTCTGACAGAGCAAATGAATCATAAGTAGTATTATAATCGGAAAGAGTGTAAAGTCAATTGCTGTTTGGATTTTTATATTGGTTTGAATTGTGTTTTGTTTTTGACGGGATTATTTTAATACATTACTATTTCAATTTCCAGAGAGGACGGTCAAAGGAGTAAACCAAAATTGCGTACAACATCGTTACTGTTGAGGCAATCAATATCGCAACCCTCTCGCCTGATAATTGGGCTACAGTTCCGATCCAGAGTGCGCCAAAAGGCATTAATCCAAAAAATACAAAGGTATAGATACCCATAACTCTTCCTCGTATTTCCTCATCAACCTGTAATTGGACGAGTGAGTTACAAAGATTCATAATCAATATCTGCGCCATACCCGCGCCAAAAAGAAATATTAACGCCAGAGCAAAATTTTTTGTTAAAGAAAAGAAAATGATAAAAACTGGATAGAGAAAGGTGCCGATTGTTAAAAGTTTTCCCTTAAAATGGAAGATACCGAGCGAAGCGATAAATAGGGCAGAGGTAAGTGCACCTATCCCGCGGGCGGTCTGGAGGAAACCATTTGTGCGAGCATCGCCGTTAAGAATTTTTACTGCCCATGCCGGGAGCAGTGTAGTAAATGTTGCACCAAACAAGGCGATAATAGCAACGGTAAGGATTAAAAGTCTTATTTTTGAATGTTTGAATGTATATTTTATTCCTTGTTTTAAATCTAATAAAGGAGAATTAGTACTCCGTGTTGGGTTATGAACCTTTAGTTTCATTGATAAAAGTGCACCTATGACAGCAATGAATGATAACCCATTTATTGTAAAACACCAGCCAGGTCCTAATGCTGCATATATTACACCACCTGCTGCTGGGCCCAGTGCAATTGCGGTATTAAACATTGCCGAATTTAAGGCAATTGCATTTGTCATTGCATCAGGCTTAACCAGGTCGCGCACAAATGCCTGACGCGCAGGTGCATCAAAAGCATTCGCAGTTCCCATTCCTAATGCCAGTAGAATGATATGCCAGGGTTGAACGATTTTCAAAAATGTCAGGGCTGCTAAAATAAATGCGAATGTCATCATTGTGCTTTGTGTGATGAGCATTATTTTTCTCCTTGGGCTACGGTCTGCAATCACACCGGCATAAAGCATAAAAAGCCAAGTTGGTAAACCAGCAGCAAATCCTATGTAGCCAAGGTATGCGGGAGAACGGGTTAGTTCGTAAATGAAAAATCCTTGGGCTGTTGTCTGCATCCAGGTTCCAAATAATGATACTAATTGGCCAACGAACCAAAGTCGGTAATTTGGATACTGAAGTGCTAAAAATGTCTTTTGCCAGAAAAATTTTTTTCCCGGGGTAGTATTAGACTTAGAATAATTCATAAGTATATTTCTTTGCCTCTTTCAAAAGGGGATTCCTTAATGACTTCAATATACTCCTTTGATGTAATCCTTCGATTTAGTTCTGGATATTCATGGGCGCGAAATGCTGGATAATACTGGTCCATAATATTGACAAAAGAGTTTTTTGATATTTCATTTGCTATGAACTCAAGACATTTTTTTGAATTCGCAAGGTCATTGGGTAGGACAAGATGGCGTATCAAAAGACCTCTTTTCGCAATGCCATTTTCAATGACTAAATCTCCCACCTGCCGGTGCATTTCTTTTAATGCCTTTCTTACAATATCCCAGTAATCAGCGACTTTTGAGTATTTTTCACTTTTTTTGTTATCTCCATATTTTATATCAGGCATATAGATATCAACTATTCCTTCTAACATTTTTAGTGTTTCAACAGACTCATAGCCGCCGCAATTGTAAATTATTGGAACTTTCAGTCCATTTTGCTGGGCTAATGAGAGTGCTTCTACAATCTGTGGTACCCAGGGCGTGGGTGTAACAAGGTTTATATTATGACTGCCGAGTTCTTGAAGCTCGAACATCATCTGGGCGAGGCTTTCAATGGTAATTTCTCTGCCGAGACCATGCTGACTGATATTATAATTTTGACAATATACACAATGGAGATTACAATACGCAAAAAATATGGTTCCTGAACCAAATCTACCCACAAGACAATATTCTTCTCCAAAATGTTGATGATACGCAGATACTTTTGGTTTAAAGCCCGCCTTGCAATTGCCCAATTCGCCTGCTGGCCTATTAACCCTGCATTCCCTGGGACAGAGCCGACAGGGATTTAGTAATTTATAGAACTCATCAATTAATTGATTTGTGATCTTTTTCATATAGGGATGTAAAGATTTTAAATTTTTAGGTGTTTAGGCATTTTAAAATCACCGTATCTGTAATATGCCGCACAGGAACCTTCTGATGAAACCATACAGGCGCCGACCGGATTACTTGGTGTGCATTTTTTCCCGAATAAAGGGCATTCTGGTGGTATCTTTACGCCGAGCAAGATTTTACCACATATGCATCCTGTGGGTTCTTTTGATTTTGTAACTTTTATATCATATCTCTTTGTTGCATCAAATCGTTCAAATTCTTTTTTAATTGCGAGCCCTGATTTTGGAATTTTCCCAATCCCGCGCCAGAAAGAATCCACAGGTCTAAAAACTTTTTCAAGCATACGCTGGGCATTAAGATTGCCTTCTGGTTTTACAACTCTTTTATATTCAATATCTATTCTTGCCTTGTTGTTGATTATTTGTCCAACAAGTTTTTGGATTCCTATTAAAATGTCTATCGGCTCGAATCCGGTTATACACCCTGGAATACGATATTTTTTTGCAATAAATTCATAAGGTTTTGAACCGATGATGGTTGATACATGCCCGGGTAATATAAAACCATTAATCTTTATTTGTGGTGAACACGCGATAATTTCAAGAGCCGGCGGGATTAATTTGAATGCTGGGATAATATAAAAATTTTTAATATTTCTTGCTTCGGCTTCAAGGATTGTTGCGGCAACAGTCGGTGATGTGGTTTCAAATCCGACGCCAATGAATACTACATCCTTGTTGGAATTTTCTTGAGCAATGGTGAGGGAATCCTTTGCCGAATAGACAATCACAGGATGATACATTTCAAGACTTTCCTTTGTCCCAGGAACTCGAACCATATCCCCAAAAGTAGTAATTATTACATCTTTTCTCTTTGCCAGTTCAATCGTCCAGTCTATCACTTCATGAGGTGTTACACAAACCGGGCAGCCTGGTCCAGAAAGGAGTTTTAAATTTTCAGGCAACATCTTTCTTATACCTGCTTTTGCAACAACCATTGTGTGCGTCCCGCAGACTTCCATAATTGAAATTACCGATTGCAGTTGTTTTTTTATTTCAGTAATTATATCATCCATAGATTTTTCATATGATTGGAATTGCTACTAAATTTAGATTTTTTCAACTTTGTGATAAAACATCATAACTCTACTACGACCCGCACTCTTTGCTTCATAAAGCGCCTTGTCTGCATTTTTCATCAAATCAGACGGTGTCAAACCATCATCAGGATATGTTGCAATGCCTGCAGAAAACGCAATTTTTTTCTCACTTTGAGAAAAATCGTACATTCGGAAATTGCTTAATAAGGTGGCAACCATCTTTGCTGCTTCTTCTTTTTTTGTTTCAGGAAACATAACAATAAATTCGTCTCCACCATATCGTGCAATAAGGTCGGAATCACGGAAATGTTTGTTAAAGATATTGGCAAGGCGGATTAAGAGCTGGTCTCCAGCCTGATGTCCGAATGTATCATTAAAATACTTGAAATTATCAAGGTCAATGATTGCTATTGAAAGATTGTGCTGTAATCTTTTTGAACGATTCAGTTCTTCAGAGAGTTTATCTTTGAAAAACCCAATGTTATACAACTTTGTTAGTGGGTCGATTGAGGCAAGGTCGCGCATAATTGCCATACTCAGGGTGTTTTGTAAGGCAGTTGAAGCAATTCTTACGACCACACCTACTATATTCTTTTCTCTCTCATCGAGATTCTGATGTCGATTAAAGGCAATAACACCAAAGAGTCTGTTTTGATACACAAGCGGATAGCATATATCAGGGACATAGAAAGGATAGGGTTCTCTGATTCTCAAAACTTCGGATTCGTTGGGACTTAATGGTATTCTTTTTTCTGCGGTCACACCAATTCTACCTTCACCAATATCATAAACAAGTTTGGGAAGCCAGTTTTCATTTAAACCGTAATGCGCCACCAGATTCAACCGTTTTTCTTTTTCGTCAAGGAAGAAAAGTGCAATCTTTGGGGCATTCAGGTAGTTATTTAAAAAACCTATGGTTTCTCGTGCAATTTCAATGGGTTCTAATCTTGATGTCAGCCTTATAATTGAAGAAAAAAGAAGGTTGTCCTGAGAAATAATTGCGCGCAATTCATTCCTCAAAGCAATATTTTCTTGTTTCTGTCGGTCCAGCTCGTCAGTGAGAATTGCTATTTGAGATAAAACTTCATTTTTTTTCTGCATCCTCTGGAAAATTACTATAATGAATATGACTAATCCGGTAATCAAAATAAAAGCGAGCGTAATTAGGTATTCCATGTTATATAATTATATTTACGATTATAAAAAAATCAAGACGGCGATTTAAATCAAAAATAATCTATTCGCCCCCCAGAATTTCTATTATTATCCTGAAAGTCATAAATTTAATCTGGATAAGATTTTATTTTGATGAAAGACAGAGGGGGAAATATGATTGATTTATGAGTTATGGACCAAGTTTATTTTATTGACTAAATTATAATTTTAGATAAAATAGAAAATGCAATATTTTGGGTTTCAATGGCATATAACTAACTATTGCAATCTGCGCTGTTATCATTGCTATCAGGACGACTTTTCAAATAATAACGACCTAAAAATTAATGAAAATAAGAAGATTCTTTTGAAGATAGCAGAAAGACTCAGTGCTGGAAAGATAACAATAAATATAACCGGTGGTGAACCATTTCTATATAAAGATATTTTTAAACTTCTTGATGCAATTAATCAAATTGATAATATAAAGACCTTCAATATAATTACCAACGGGTTGCTATTAAATGAAGCAAATGTTGAAAAATTAAATCGAATGGGAAAATTAAGTGAGATAAAAATTTCACTTGAGGGAGGAGACCACGAGTCTAATGATAAGATAAGGGGCAAAGGGGTATTTGATAAGGTTATTATGAATGTTGAGAATCTCCATCGTATCTCAAAAAAAACAATCGTTTTAATGTTTACCGTAGGAAGTTGCAATTATCATAATTTAAATAGAATGCTTCAGCTCGCAAAGTGCCTAATGGTTGATGGCGTAATTGTTGAAAGATTTGTTCCTTTAGGAAAAGGTTTATTATTAAAAAATCAATATTTAAAAAAAGATGAATGGTTTGTTGTAATAGATGAAATAATTAGATTTGTTAATCTTGACTATAATCCCAAAGAACTGGTTCAGTACAAGGCTTTTCATATAAGCTTTAAAAATTCCAATGAATTAAAGGGTGCATTGTGTAATCTTGGTGCAGAATCAATGGCATTAATGCCGAACGGTGATGTATTCCCCTGTAGGAGATTTCCAACAAAAATCGGTAATTTATTGGAGGATGATTTTGGGGAAATTCTGTTGAGATTGAAGATTCTAAAGAATAACATTATTGAGAATTTAAAAGGTAAGTGTAGAGATTGTGTGATCGAAGGATGTTTTGGTTGTCGCGCACTTGCTTATGCGTTAAATAACGATTTTTATAGTGAAGATCCTCAATGTTTTTTATAAGGAGGTAAGATGCATATCGGGATAATTTATTATTCAGTTACCGGAACAACTGAAGAATTTGCCAGCCGTATAGCCAATGGATTAATTAAAGAAAAGCATCATGTTGAACTAATTAAGATCAAAACGGATGTTACGGTATCCGGACCGGGGCAGAGTTTCAAGGTGTTAAATGAACTTGATTGTTCAAAGTTTGATTTTATTTTGTTTGGTTGTCCGGTTTGGGCTTTTTCTGCCTGTCCGGTTCTTATTGAGACAATAAAAAAATCAAAAGGGCTTTCCAGTAAAAAAGTTATACCTTTCGTTACAATGGGATTTCCTTTTAGATTTCTTGGGGGCACACAGGCAATCCGACAGATTGAGAAAACAGCAAGGGAAAGAGGTGCGGAAGTTTTACCCGGGATTATAATACCAAAATTATTTCACGATTTCAAGTCGATTATGGATAGGGCAGTTATTGATATTATGCAAATTATGAAAAATTCTTGATTTTCAAGAAATATCATTTAGAATAGGGTGATGAACAACCAAATTTCAAACGAGAGAAAAAAAACTAAGCCATATGTTGTAATTGAGTGCCCGGAAAAGATACCTTGTGATCCCTGTGTTGATGCCTGCCCACAGGGGGCTATTACAATCAAAGGCAGTATAATTGAATTACCTGAAGTAGATTATTACAAATGCACCGGTTGTTTATTGTGTATTCCAAAATGTCCGGGATTGGCGATTTTTGTAATTGATGAAAGACCTGAAGCATATTCAGTCATATATATCCCTTATGAATTATTACCGATTCCGGAACGGGGTGAGAAGGCAATCGGCCTTGACCGTGAAGGGAGAGAAAAGTGCGAGGTAGAGATAGTGAAAATTTTACAATCACCCCAATTTAACCATTGTGCAATTATTGGGATTTCTGTGCCCAAAGGGCTGGAGAATGAAGTAAGGTTTTTTAAATTAAAAAGAAAGTAATTTTTTTAATGATTCAATAGTTAATTTTATATCCTCTTCAGTAATTCCATAATGAGTGACCATCCGAAAACGATTTGGTTCGGTGTTTAAAAATTTAATACCTTTATCTTCCATTTTTTTCAACAAATCCCGGGATGAAATCTTATTGCTGATAAGGTCAAAGTAAATGATATTGGTCTTTACCTTTTGTAGGTCTATTTCCAGCCCAGGAATTTCTGATATACCTTTAGCAAGATACCATGCATTTTTGTGGTCTTCTTTTAGCCTATCAATCATATCTTCAAGAGCGATGATGCCTGCTGCAGCAATGATTCCTGCCTGGCGCATACCGCCGCCTAACATCTTTCGGTATCTTCTTGCCTCTTTAATAAATTCTTTTGTCCCACAGACGAGTGAACCTATTGGTGCCGATAGTCCTTTTGAGAGACAGAAACTTAGAGAATCTACATTTTTGGTCAATTCTCTGACATCAACATTTAAAGCCACAGAGGCATTGAATATCCTTGCGCCGTCAAGATGCACCTTCAGCCCGTAATTGTGGGCAAGGTCGCATACGGCATTTGTGTAGTCTACGGTCAGGGGAGAACCGTAACAACGATTATGTGTATTTTCTATACATATTAAACGGGTCCTTGGGTAATGAATATTATCTCTTCTGATTGCAGATTCAATGTCTTTTAAATCCATTGTGCCGTCTTCTTGGTTTAACACAATATGTGGGTGTATTCCCCCAAGTGCGGAGATTCCGCCAACCTCGTTTAGAAATGTGTGGGAGAGATTGCCGAGGATAATCTCGTCACCTCTATTACAGTGCGATAATACGGAGACAAGATTGCCCTGAGTGCCGCTCGAAACAAGCAATGCTGATTCCTTTCCAACAATTTCGGCAGCAATGTTTTCCAGTCTATTGACCGTGGGGTCTTCTTCAAACACATCGTCACCTAAATCGGCTTCATATATTGCCTTTCGCATTTTCTCTGTTGGTAAGGTTACTGTATCACTTCTTAAATCAATTATTCTGATGTTTTTAGTTTCCATTTTTTACTACTAAATATTTTCTTTACCTGTCCAACAGTATGTGCAGAGCTGTTTCTTTGATAATCCCGTCGCCAAAATCATATCTTCCAATTTTTGATATCTGAGTGATGTTATATTTAGTTCTTTTTCCATCTGTTTGAGCATTTTTTTATATTCTTTTGAATCTGGGTCAAGGTAAGGTGTGATATCCTTTGGATAATGTCTAAGCATTTGTTTTAGGACTCTCCGGGCAAAGAGTTCGTCAAGTGTTCTGGTTGAAAAGAGAAATTTACAGGGAAACATCAAAGCAGGACAGGCAGGTCTGACATGTATTTCTTTTGCACCGGCCTTCCATAATTTTACTAAAAGATAGTTTTTTAATTGTGTCCCCCTTACGATAGAATCTTCGGTTATTGCGATTTTTTTATTTTTGATCAAAGATTCCACGGTGATTTGTTTCATAAGTGCAACCAAATTTCTTATTTCCTGAGAAGGTGGGACATAACTTCTCGCCCATCCCGGGGTGTATTTCAACAGTGGGATTCTAACTGGCACTCCCGATTCATAAGAATAACCATGGGCATAAGCAGTTCCAGAATCAGCAATTCCAGCGACCATATCAACATCCACATCATCCCGGCGTGCCATTAGCCTGCCCGATTCTTCTCTGAACTCTTCAACATTTTTGCCTTCGTATTCAGATGCAGGGAATCCTGTATAGACGAATAAAAATGTGCACAATTTCAAATTATTGGTGGGTTTCTTTATCTGCTTTATCCGCGTTTCGGTTAATAAAATTATTTCACCCGGACCTAAAAATTTTTCGGTCTTGAACCCTAAATTCTTATAAGAACAAGTTTCCGAGACTACGATTTTATCATTATTACGAGTAGCCAGAATTAGGGGTGTCCTTCCATATCTATCGCGCACCGCATAAATTCCTTCTTTTCCTAAAAGTAAAATAGACATCGAACCTTCAATTTGGTCGAACATAAATTCAATACCATCGATCAAATCTTTACCTTTATTTATGAGCTGGGCGACGAGCTCAATCTGATTTACTCGGTCATCAAAGACTTCGGTTAAGACAATTCCTTCCCGAATCAATTTTTTGGCAATTTCATTTTGATTATCAATATAACCGCTGCCGCATATTGCATACTCACCAAATTTTAGTCTCATTATCAATGGTTGTGTGTCACGGTCACTTATAACGCCCAGTCCTGCATTCCCATGCATTTGCATAAAGTCAATATCCTCATAAAATCGCGATTTGAATTGTGCCTTGGCGATGCTGTGAATTTTTTTCGTTATCTTTTTGCCATCATACATAGCGATCCCACCATATTCGGTGCCAAGGTGGGAATGATAATCTGTCGCATAAAAGAGATTTTCTTTACAATCCTTTTTTGAGATTAAACCAATAATGCCACTCATATTCTATTATAAACAATTAAATTGTTTTTGCAAGATTAAAATTATCAGTGAAAATATAGATCTTCGCGTCTCTGTTTGAAAATATCATTATGCGGGGTTACTTTTTTATCAAGGGCAATCAGAGGGTTAATTTCAATTATTTTTACACACTCTTCATTACCAGCCCTTATTAAGATTTCACCATTTGGTGCGACAATCTGGCTTTTGCCGATAAATTGCAGTTTTTTTGTTTCTCGGTCTTCAAATCCGGTTCTATCGGCAAGTAATGTAAAAATACGGTTTTCTACCGACCTTGTGACCATAACATCAGGGCAGAAGTCCAAAACAAGATTTGCAGGTAGCACTACAATCTGGGCACCTTTCAATGCAAGGGTTCTCATTGCCTCAGGATAGATATAGTCAAAGCAGATCAAAATTCCAATCCTTACTCCTTTATATTCAAAGACCTGATATGGAAGATTCCCAGGTGTGAAGATGAACCATTCTTCAAAAAATAGATGGGTTTTTCGGTAATGTCCGACAATTCCATCAGAAGACATCAGGATTGCAGAGTTATATACATTGTTATTGTCTTTTTCGGCAAATCCGTAAGCAATAGCACAATTTTTCCTCTTGCATAGATTCAAGATAAAATTATAGGTTTCAGTATCTTTTTTTGGTTCTGCCATTTCTATCAATTCTTTTTTATTCAAAAAGAGATATCCCGTATTGAATAATTCAGGCAGAACAATAAGGTCAGCAGTTATATTATTTAAAAGGTTTTCTACCTTTTCAAAATTTTTTTCTTTTGCGCCGAATATAGGACTGAACTGGACAAAACCTATCTTCATAGATATTTGTGAATTGCCTTCAGGCGTGCGCCTGACATAATTTTTGAAAAGGATAGCAACTGTATAATCTCTTCATCTTTTTTTATTATTCCAATTAAATAATTCCCTGCTTGTGTTATTTCCGGGTAAGGAAATATTTCATCGGCGGAAACAATTCCGTACACTTTGTCAACCTTAAACCCTATAAGCGCCTTATTGATTTCGGCGATGATTACTTCAAATTCTTTTCCATGTTCAATCTGTAAAAATAACGGTAGATCAAAGACCCATAACTTTTTCCCACGAAATTCACAAAATCCTGCAAGGTTTTTCGGTAATTTTTCTTCAAAATTAAGATTCTTTGGGCGAATGATTTCCTTTACCTCACTTATAGCGGTTGCCATTTTTAATTTACCTATTTGATAATAAAGATAATAGTTCACTTTCTTAATTGATTGATTATTTCATTCAGTTTTGAAACGACCTGCGAAAGGATTTGGGCGGTGGAAGTGAACTGTTCCATTGAGGCGGTTTGTTGTTCTACTGCGGCAGAGACTTCTTCGGTTGCTGAAGCCGTATCCGCGGCAACCTGTGCAACCTGTTCTATTTTTTTAACCAATTCTTTCGTATGGGTTAACTGGTTTGCCGCCGCATCATTTATTCTGCCGATCATATCGGTAACCAGATTCACTGCCTTAACAATACCAGTAAATTCTTCTTCAGTTTGACTTGCGGATATGTTTGCTTCATCTATTTTTTCTCGCTCAAAGTTCAGATGGTTATTGAGTTCTTGAGTTGTTTTATTTATCTCGTTGATAAGGTTTTCTACTGTTGTTGAAGAACGTTGAGTTTCATTAGCAAGATTTCGGATTTCGTCGGCAACAACCGCAAAACCCCTACCCTGTTCGCCAACACGGGCTGCTTCAATCGCTGCGTTCAGAGCAAGGAGGTCGGTCTGTTCCGTGATTCCTTGAATAATATCAACAATCTTTTTAATTTCTGTAGCCTGTTCCCTCAATTTTGCCATTTTTTCCTCTGTTATTTTTGTTTGTTCAAAAATATCTTTAAGAATTTTTGCCTGTTGAACTGTAAATTCCATTCCCTTTTTGGCTGATTCCGTTGTCCTTCTTGAAGACACATTTGCCATTTTCACCTGTGAAGAGATTGAGGTAGTAAGATTATCAAGTTCTTCAATAGAGTGAGCAATTGAGGTGATTGCCTCTGATTGGTCCTGGGCACCTTTGGCAATATGCTGGACAGTTGAAGAAACTTCTTCAAGAGAGGCATTCATTTCTTCAGAAGCAGATGTAAGGTCCTCAGCAGAACTTCTGATTTCTTTGCTTAGGTTCTCTATTTCTTCAAGTGAGGTGCCGGTTTTGGTAAAGAACTCCTTACAGGTGTGGTAAAGTTGTTTTAACAAGGGAATAGAATTTAAATATTCTACATCATCTGATTTCTCAAATATTTTTGATTTGAAATGATTTAGAATAGTATTGAGTGAAGTAATAATAATGAAACCAACAGAAATTGAAACGATTAGTAAAATGACAAATAAAGGTATTGATTGGATAAGTGATAAAGGAGAAAACAGAATGAGAATATATGCCGACGGCGCAAAAAAGGAGAGGCTAATTTCCAGACCAAAATGATAACCACTTTCCGCTTTTTCAAACAAGACTTTTTTGAGGTGGTATTGGATTATACCCGTAAAGAGAGCTGCAATCAAACCATAAATAGAAAGCGATAATAATGTATCAGTAAAATAATGGAAAAGTAATCCTGAAATTATAAATCCAATGAGTGTAGTAAAGAAGTAGAAACCGAATATCCTTTTTGGAGAGTGCTTAAATCCAGCAATCAGGTTGTAGAAAAAGAATGTAATTATAATAATGAAATAAGTAATGTAGTTACCCTGAATTAACATTAATTTTCGGGCTATCGGTAAAAAAGTAAAAGCCTGGATTAGAAAACCCAAAAAAGGAAATAATCTTTTATTTATTTTCATTTTTCAACCTCCATTCCGTGAGAGTTTTTAAAGCTTGATTTAATTTTATAATACCAATCAATCTTCCCTTATATTCAATTATTCCATCAAGGAATTTTTGTTCTTCTGCATTAAAGCAATCAGGGAGGGCAAAAGACTGACAATCTGAAGATTTTATTATCTCAATATCCGAATCTACCAAAAATCCTGTTTTTTCACCAGCAGATATGGTAACTATGCACACCTGAAAATTGGTTATTGCAGAACGGATATTTAGAAGATTTTTTAAATTGACCACGGGAATTGATTCTCCCTTTAAATTTGTAATGCCTTCAAAATATTTTGGTAGATGTGAGACTGGCATTATCGTAAAATCGTGCAGGATCTCAAATATGGTATCAACGTCAATGCAATAAAATTCATTACCTACGGAGAACACCGCATAACCTTTTGCTGCCTGTAAATCGTTTGTAACTGGCTTAAAAGTTGGACCGGATTCTGCGTTTTTAATTTTTTTATTATCAGTCGTTTTTGATTTTTTAGTCACACACTGGCTCCTTTTGAAAACTTATCAAAATGAATTTTAAAATTCCTGACGCGGATGCGTTCAATATTCATATCTCAATTATCTATAAATTTTTGTCCTTGTCAAGCATATTTTTTCTTTCTTGACATTTAAGTATATTTAATTATAATAGCCCAATGAATTCTCAACGGGCATCATTGAGGGCAGTCCAGCGCTATCTCAATGAAGTTGCCCATTCTTTTATTGAAAAATCAGGCACAAAAGGCATCGCCGTATATACCTACGATAAAAAAACAAAATTCTTGCACCGCTTGATTGCCATTGGCAATAATATGCATTTAGAAAATGCTAAAATTCTGAAACCGGGCAGGGATATACCTATTGCGGTGCTTACAAAAAAGTGTTCTTCTCTGATAAAAATTAAAAATAAAATATTTAATAATATTCCGGGTAAACTTATATTTTTCCCGGTTAAATTCAATGGAAATATTATCGGTTTATTGATTGTTCAATTTCTGAACAAAAAATTAAATGCAGAGCAAATTTCAAAAATAAACAAAGAATCACGAATTCTTGGAATTTGTCTGAATAGTTATATGGTTCTTAAGACTATGAGCGATGAGGTGACAGGATTAAAAATGGTGGAAGATATAAATCGGATTGTTGCTACAGAATTAAGCCTGGAAAGACTTTATAATAAAATGTACGAGCAGGTAAAGCGAATTGTTAGGGTAAAAAATTTAAGGATTGTTCTTTATGACCAAGAAAAACACAGTTTCAACTCAGTGTTTTTTACTCAGAATGGGAAACGGATGGTTCAACATCCAACAGAAGACATAAATATTTCAAGGGTACTTTCTGAAATTCCAAGAAAAAAGAAAGTTATGTTGACTGCAGAATATAAAAAATTATTAAAGAAATTTAACAAAGCCTGTTTGTCGCCTGATATGGATGTTGCTTCTTTTATAGCCCTTCCCCTTATGATTA
Organism: uncultured bacterium; assembly: GCA_964559225.1. Taxonomy (GTDB): domain Bacteria; phylum Hydrothermota; class Tepidihabitantia; order SM23-42; family JAOAFX01; genus JAOAFX01. Next base: position 23,634 of record CAZLGA010000021.1, read on the forward strand.
GAGATAATTTTCTCGGGATTATAATGTGCTGGGACAAATATAGAAATAATGTCTTCACGAACAGTGTAGTTAAATTTTTAAAAATTATGGCGGGGCAATCAGCAATTGCGATTTATAATGCACGTTTATTTGAACAATTGAATAGGGCAATTAATGATTTAACCCTACTTTATCAAATTGAGTATCACATCAGCAGTATATTGAGTATTGAAGAGCTGTTGAAGACTGCGGTAAATTTGATTGATTCGGCCATGGGAGACCTTATAACAACGATATTAATTCCGGATGAAAAAAACGAGAAGCTTGAAATCAAAGCAATAACGCCTAATGTTAAAATAAAACCCGGATTTGAATCTGTGCCACTATATCGTGGTATTGTTGGTGAAGCGATGAGGACAAAGAGATTAATCTATTTGGCAGATGTGGAAAAAGATGAAAGATATGTTTCGGCAATTGATGGTGTAAATTCTGAATTAGCAATTCCGCTTATTTCAGGGACGAAGATTCTGGGGGTGATAGATTTTCAGAGCAAACTTAAAAACCGCTTTGATTTGATGACGATTGATTTGCTTGATGATATTGCCCACAGAATTACAACATTTCTTGAGAACGCAATCCTTTATGAAAAAATAGAAAAAAGTTATACAGAGACGATAAAGGCACTTGTCCTGGCAATGGAAGTGAAGGATTCGTATACCCGTGGACATTCAGAACGGGTGACCGAACTGGCAATGAAATTGGCAGACAAAATTGGAATTGCTGATGGTAGAAAGAAATTGCTTTACTGGGCTAGTTTATTGCATGATATAGGCAAAATTGGTATAAGTGAAGCGATATTAAATAAACCGGGTACTCTTGATGAATTTGAATTTTTTGAAATCAAAAGGCATCCTGTTGAAGGTGCAAAAATGCTTGAACAGATTGAGGGTCTAAAAGGTATTGTGCCGATAATAAAACATCACCACGAGAATTATGATGGCACTGGTTACCCAGATAATTTGAAAGGCGATGAAATTCCTTTGGAATCGCGGATACTTGCAGTATGTGATGTCTATGATGCAATGACGACTATTCGTTCCTATCGTAAACCGTTTTCCAATGAAGAGGCAATGGAAACAATTCTATCCTTCAGTGGGACGCGCCTTGACCCTGATATAGTCAAGGAATTTTTAACAATGATGGGGAAAAGAGATATTACAAGGAGAGAAAAATGACAAGAAGAAATTTTCTTAAATCATTTGGTTTATTTATAAGTACTTTTCTATCTATAAAAAGTTTGCCCCAATTTTTATGGGCTGGTAAATGGGAGCATTCAAAAAAGAATTTCTGGCAGAATGGCAAATTTGTCCAAAAATCAGTGGATGTTTCATTATATGGTTCAGGGAAGATTAAATCAAAGATTGATGGGAAATGGCAGGTATATAATCTAATTGAAGTAAATAAAGAATTCATAGAATGGAATCTGAAAAGCAGGCTTGAATTTATTGATGATATAAAATCCGGTAAAATGCCCGAATTGGGAGGACCACATTCAGGTGTAGTTGCGACTTATGGTGTTAAGAGACTTGATTCACAATTTTCTCTTAATAATGCAGTAAAAGGGATTGGGCTTGCGCCAAAGGATGAGAAAATTGATGAGGCAATTGAACTTTTAAAGAGCACATTTGATAAAAAATTGCCCGAGAAAATGGATGTATTAAGGTCATTATATGAAAATGCTGATTTCTTTGATTGGCGCAAACAAACCTCACTTGAATTATATACTACAAAGGAGTTTGAAACACATACCTTTTTGAATATAATGGAAAATCCTATTGCAACGATTGTGTTTGTGGATATTCCATCTTATGAATTAAGGACGATCGCGCGAATAGTGCATCCTGATGATGATAGCGCATTACCTTCTGAGAAGAAATTATTACAATTTGTAAACCTTGCCCACGAGTATATGCATGGCAAATTCCCCAGAATTTTTCCTCTTTTGTTATTTTACATAGTTGAAGTTTTTGATAATACCCCTGGTTCGAAACGGGGCATCAGGGTATCTCCAGAATTACTTTCAAAGTAAAGGGAATCTATTTAATTTCTCATAGACCGGTCCGGTGGGTAGAAGCGTTGATTTGAAGAGAATGAATTCTTTTACAACAAAAGAATCAGTTTTTATTGGCTGATTAATAATATCATCAACACTGCATAGTGTTTTGATTCTACCTATGGTCAGATGGGGATGGAATTTTTTTTCTTCTTTTTTGAATCCGATTTTGTATAAAACATTTTCGAGTTCAGTAGCCAGTTTAATCAAATCATCTCCACCCTGACTTACTCCAACCCACAAGACCCTGGGATTCCTTATATTAGGAAAACAGCCAAGATTTTCCAGACATAAATTGAATGATATTGTTCTACTACTGATTGTTGATAACAGCGGTAAAATCTCGTCTAGTTTTTTTTCATCTACTTCACCAAGAAATTTTAAAGTGATATGTAAATTTTCAAATTCAACCCATTTTATTAGCAGGTTCTTCTTTTTCTGCTCATTTATGAATTCCCAGATGATTTTTCTTTGTTTCTCCGGTATTTCAACTGCAATAAATGTTCTCATTTTTCTCCTTTGAGCATTTTACTAATTAATACCAAAGCTTTTTCACAGGCTTTTTTCCTTATCTGCTGGCGATTTCCAGCAAAGATGTTTTTCTTTATTTTTATTTTGTCCCCCAAGATTACGCCAATGTAAACAAGTCCCACCGGTTTTGTTTTTGTGGCACCACCAGGACCTGCGATTCCGGTTACGGAAATACCGATATCAGAATTCGTAAGTCTTTTTAAACCAAGCACCATTTCTTTTGCGGTATGGCTACTCACCGCACCAAAATTTTTGAGTGTTTTATTTTTAACGCCGATGATTTTACTCTTGATTTCATTTGAGTATGCAATTATCCCTCCTTTAAAATATTTTGAACTTCCAGGTATTTCAGTTATTATGCTGCCGAGCATTCCACCGGTGCAGGATTCACATACACTCAAAGTAAGATTTTTCTTTGACAGCAGTCTTCCTATTTTTTTTGCCAGCCGATTCATAGTAAGTTATCTTTTGGGATTATCTTACCTTAGAAAATTTTCTAAATTTTTCACGAAAATTTTAAAATATTCAATATCAGAAAAAATACTTGAAAAGATTCTTACTGCGAATGGGATTGCCTGTTCAGGGGGGAGACAGTATTCCATGCTCGTAAATTGACCCCGGAATTTTCTTACTTTTTCTAAGACATTTCTGTTTTTTATTATTACATCGGCAATCATTTCGGCAAGTGGGCTAAAATCTTTCTCTTTCATGCCAAATCTTGTCATTTCTTGAACACCCATTCTTATGCCACTGGCATCAAGAAAACTTTCGTCATCGGGTAAAGCCTGATAATTTGCGATAATATTATTATTTTCCAGCCTCCGTACAAGTTCATTTCCGCTTCCGTATTTCTTTACCCTTATGACCACTTGATGGGTTTCGGTATATCCTTCCTTTTCGTCACCTTCAACATCAATGCCATAATCTTTTAATGCACGGGCAAATGCCTTCGCATTCTTTATAACCTGGGTGTGGTATTCTTTCTTGAAGGCATTCATTTCATAAGTCGCCATCAGTAATCCGAGTAAGGTGCCTAAATGGTGATTACTTGTTGAACCCGGGAATGCCCTGTTCTTTATTTCAACCCAGAGCTTTGAAAATGGGGAATCTTTTGTAATTGTCGAGGCGATAACACCCCTCTGCGGTCCAAAAAAAGTTTTATGAGTACTGCCCGTGACAATATCAATCCCTTCTTTAAATGGTTCCTGAAATGCCCCATAAAGACCAAGCACATGTGCCATATCAAACATTAATACTGGCCTTGGATTCCAGTTTTTCACAATATTAAATACAAATTCAACCGGTTCTCGGTGCAAGAACATACTCTTTCCGAATACAATGAGCTCAGGTTTTTGTTTTTGCAGGATTTCGGCAGTTTTATCCAAATCTGTCTTATGCATACAATCGTTTCTAACAGGAAAATTAATTACATTTTCCTTAGCGGTTGCCGGGTCCTCTTCCACATAGTTGAATAAAGCACCCATTGGTTGGGAACTGAGATGTCCACCTTTGTTTAGGTCATTAATCATCACGAGTTTCAGCCTCCGTAATGGCTCACCTGATTTTCTGTCGCGATTTATAAACTTTACCATTGCCTTGAATACAACTTCATTCGCCATCTGTCCACTGATAGGCCTTAATTCAATACTTGGACAGCCAAAATAATCAGCCATCTCCTTTCTTAATTCTTCTTCAACATCTCTGATAAAATCAGTCCCCTGATAAAAATAGACTTCTTCCCCTCGTATTGTCCGATGTTCAGCATACCTACCAGAAGGGTCGCAGATTTCACAGAGTTTGACCAATAGACTTGGTGTTGTTTCAGAGGGAATCAAATTTATACATTCCCTCTGACGCCAAAAATTATTCCTTTCAATCTTTTCAACTAAATTTTCTATTTTCTCTGATAGATTTGCCAATGTGCCCCCTTGTTCATTAGATTATATCCGATTTTTTAATTTAGTCAATTATTTCACAATTTGCTTATACGATTTATTCTCCGCGTGATTATTTATTGGGGATACTTGACTTATGTTTCCCCTTTTGTAAAATTATGACTATGGAGGCAAAAGTGATTATCAAAATTTCATATATAAGTCTTTTGATATTTTGGATAAGTAATTGTGTTGGAACAGGAAATAATCCACCCGATGCGCCTGTAAAACCTTCTGGGCTTAGTTATGGATATAAAGATTCTGTATACAAATTTTCAACATCAGCCAATGACCCAGATGGGGATAATGTTGCTATTAGATTTTCCTGGGGAAATGGTGACACATCATCTTGGAGTAGCTATGTTCCCAGTGGTTCCTCTGTATCCCTCTTTTATTCTTTTGGCGATACAGGAAGATATATTATTACTGCCCAGGCAAAGGATGAAAGTGATGGAATTTCAAACTGGTCTGCGGGACATTCAATCCGGATTTTACTCTATGGTGCGAATAATTATCCCGATGCGCCCCAAAAACCATTTGGACCATCAACAGGTAAGGTTGACAGTTTCTATGCATTTTCTACATCTGCTTATGACCCTGATAATGATAGTGTTTCTATCCGTTTTTCCTGGGGTGATGGTGATACATCTGCCTGGAGTCCTTATATTCCAAATAACGCTTCAGTAATTGATTCGCACTCCTGGCATACGCCGGGAAACTATTATATTAAGGCACAGGCAAAGGATATTCACGGTGCACTTTCTTCCTGGTCAGGCATTAAGACAATCGCAATTGTCACGAATTATCCACCCAATACACCATCTCAACCTTCTGGACCATCAACCGGATTTGTAGATAGTTCATACTTGTTTTCATCAACTGCAACTGACCCTGAAGGTGATACAATTTCTATCCGTTTTTCCTGGGGTGATGGTGATACATCTGCCTGGAGTCCTTATGTCTCCAGCGGAGACCCTGTGCATATGTATCACTCCTGGCGAAATGCTGGCACTTATTACATAAGGGCGCAAGCAAAAGATGGAAAGGGCGCTTTATCGGATTGGTCTCGCAGCAAACAAATTACAATTTCTTTAACAACAAACCATCCACCCAATAAACCGTCAACACCAACAGGACCTACAATTGGTTATGTTGATACCGTCTATTACTACACGTCATTTGCACTTGACCCTGATGGTGATAGCATTGCAATCAGATTCTCCTGGGGTGATGGTGATACATCCAGCTGGAGTCCTTATGTTCCCTCAAATAGTAATGTATCCCTTTCCCATTCCTGGTCATACCCTGGTTTTTATTATATTAAGTCGCAGGCAAAGGATAAAAAGGGTGCACTTTCTGAATGGTCAGATGCCCTTGAAATACGGATTTACTGGTAAATTTTATTTTTCTTA
>CAZLGA010000022.1:0-28763 GCA_964559225.1 uncultured bacterium
CTCCTTTTAAAACCTTCCTATTATTCTTAAGGCATCGTTTCCAAAAAGTTCTTTGATTTTTGATAAAACTTCAGGTTTTGGATTTATTTTTAAGCTCCTTGACCTGATATTTTTGAAACCGTTTGCATCAGGAACCATAAACCATATCTCGCATTCACCTTGGTGATTATTAATTAAATCATAAAATGCCTTTAACTTATCGGATTGAGTTTCTGAAACTTTACACTCAATAAGTATTCTTTGGTAATAATTATAGACTTCATTCAATGGGCAAATAAATTCAGCCTTTATCTTTTTCTTCTCCTCTTCCCCAAATACTGCACCTTTTACTATCAATAAATTATCTTCTTTTAATAAATTAGTATATCTCTCAAACTGGTCGGCAAAAACAAAAACATCTATATTCCCCTCAAAATCTTCTATTGTGATTATGGCATACTCCCTGTTCTTCTTGTCTTTTTTAATTCTCTTTGCGCTCAAAACACCACCTATAGTTATTATTCTACCGTTTTCAAATCCATTTATTTTAGAACAGGGTATTAGCCCTATCGTTTTAAATTCTTCCCTATACTTTTCCAAAGGATGTTCCCGGAAATAAAAACCGAAGGCTTCTTTTTCAAGGGCAAAATAATCTATTTTCACTTTGTTAGCTGAATCTTTTTTATTTTTTTGGTTATTTTTCTGTTCAGTTTCACCAAAAAGTGATTCTTGAGAGCCTCCTATCTCTTTTTCTGTTATTCTATCAAGTAATTTCTCAATATCAGAATCAAGACTAACAAAAGCCCCGGATTTTATTAAAGATTCAAGGGCCTTTTTATTCAGTCCCTTATTTCTAATCTGAAAATCCAAAAAAGAGCGGAAAATACCCCTTGTCCTCTCTTTTACAATTAAATCCGCAACCGGTTTGCCTAAATTCTTAATTGCACCAAGTCCATATCTTATTGCCTTTCCCTCTTTAACAAAATAATAAAAACTTTTATTTATATCGGGTGGTAGGACCTCTATGTTAAAACTCCTCGCATCCTTTATTAGAATGTTTATTCGATCAGTATCGTTCATTTCACTATTGAGCGAACATAGCATAAATTCAAGTGGATAATGCGTTTTTAGATATGCTGTTTGATATGCAATAACTGCATAGGCAGTTGCATGGGATTTATTAAATCCATATCCTGCAAATGGTGCAATATGATTGAATATTTTTTCTGCGGTTTCAACCGTAATTCCTTTCTTTCCTGCCCCCTTAATAAATTTTTCTCTTATATCCTGCATTAATTCAGGAATTTTCTTCGCCATCGCCCTTCTTAGATTATCCGCTTCAGACAACGAGAATCCTGCAATTACTGAAGAAATCTGCATAACCTGCTCCTGGTAAAGTATTGTTCCATAAGTCTCTCTCAGAATAGGTTCTAATTTGGGGTGTAAATATACAATCTTTTGGGGATTCTTTTTATTCTCAATCAACCTCTGAATATTTACATTTCCCATCGGTCCTGGACGGTATAATGCAATTATCGCAATTATGTCTTCAAAACACTCAGGTTGTATACTCTTTAACAGTTCCTGCATTCCATGACTTTCTAATTGGAATACGCCTATTGTTCGTCCTTCTCTTAATAATTTATATGTCTCGGGATCTTTAAAGTTTATATCTTCTTTTTTTAGACTTACCATTCTTAAGCATTCATCTATAACAGTAAGGGTCTTTAGACCAAGGATATCCATTTTTAATAATCCAATTGATTCAAGCGCATTTTTTTCATACTGGGTTGAAATATCGCCCTTTTCTGGATTTCTGTATAAAGGTACATATTCAGTCAATTCTTTTGGGGTTATAACCACACCCGCAGCATGGATCGATGGGTGGCGTGCTAATCCTTCTAATCTTTTTGCTATTTCAATCAATTCTATATATTCTTTTTTTGAGTTGATTAAATTGGAGAAGTCTTTATTTTCCTCAATCACTTGGACAATTTTTTTATTGGGTGGTATAAGTTTTGCAATCATATCTACTTCGCGATATGGTATTCCCAGAACCCTTGCGACATCTCTTACCACTGCCCGTGCCTGCATCGTTCCAAATGTTATGATTTGACTCACATTATTCACTCCATATCTCTTTTTAATATAATCTATCACTTCATCGCGCCTTGTATCACTGAAATCAATATCTACATCTGGCAGACTTATGCGCTCTGGATTCAAGAATCGTTCAAAAAGCAGATTGAATTGCAAGGGATTTACTTCTGTTATATCAAGTGCATATAAAACAAGACTGCCAACTGCTGAACCCCTGCCCGGGCCTACTGGGATTCCATTTTCTTTTGCAAACTGGATTATATCCCGTACGATCAAAAAATATCCTGTTAATCCCATTCTTTTTATCACCTTGAGTTCATAATCAAGGCGAGTCTTTATTTCGTCGCTCAATTGCGACAATTTCTTTTCTATGTTCTTATAGGTCAGATCTTTTAAATAATCAAAATCAGATTCATATTGCTCTGGCCTTGGAAAGCTCGGTAACTTTACATCCCTGCCCGATGTATCAATTAATAGATTACACCTTTCACCAATCAACCATGTGTTTGATATCGCCTCTGGCAGGTCATTAAATAACTCTGACATTTCTTTCGGGCTCCGGAAATATGCCTGATCTGTTTCAAATTTCAATCTCTCTTTGTCATTTATTGTCTTCTTTGTTCCTATACATAAAAGGACATCATGAGCCTTATAATCATCTGCTGAAAAGTAATGGCAATCATTTGTAGCAACAATCGGCGCATCATATTTCTGACTCAATTCAAGAAGTTTTTTTATAGTCTCATTTTCATTCTTCAATCCCAGTCTCATAATTTCAAGATAGAAATTATCTTTCCCAAATATTTCCTGATATTCCTGGAGTGCAAACTCAGCACCTTTTAAATCCCCAGCATTGATTTTGTAAGGGATTTCACCTTTAAAACAACCTGACAGTGCAATTAATCCCTCACGGTATGTCATTAACAATTCTTTGTCTACCCTTGGTTTGTAATAAAACCCCTCAAGATATGCCAGGGATGAAAGTTTTATCAAATTCTTATATCCTGTTTCATTTTCACATAAAAGGGTTAAATGGAACGACGCTTCAGGGACCCTTGAATCCCTTGTCTGGTCTTTTCTTGAACCAGTGGCAACATATGTTTCTATTCCGATGATCGGTTTAACACCTTCTTCCTTCGCAGTCTTATAAAAATCAATTGCACCAAATAGATTACCATGGTCAGTTATTGCCAGGGCTTCCATTCCATATTTATGTGCAATTTTTACTAGCTGGTCAATATTCATTGCCCCGTCCAGCAAGGAGTATTCGGTGTGATTATGGAGATGAATAAAGGATTTCACTTTTATTTATAGATAAACATTATCCAAAGGTAAAAATAAAGGATTTGCACAGTATATCTCTTTGCACCTCGGACAGAGGATGAATGTGAATTCCTTATAGACTTCTTCTTCTAAGAGGTCCTCAGGAACAGATTTGATCTTTTCAAACTCTTTGTTAAAATCAACATTTGAACTCTTTATATTTATAACTCCATCAAAATCAGCAAATACTTTAATGATTAGTTGGTAGAAAAGGTCGCCGGGATTTATAATCCTTTGACAGCGGCTGCAATATTGTGAAGCCATTTTTAAGATAAAGTCAATAAAACCCTTTTACATACTTCTTTTAATGTTTCAAACACTCCTATACCCTGCACTGCTACAGCTTCAAAATAAGGATATTTTAGATGCAGATTGAGCACCTTCTGAAGTTCCTCCACGGATGTAATATTAGGCAAATCCCTTTTGTTATACTGAATAACTATGGGAATCTTTTCAATTGAGATATTATATGTCTTTAAATTATCCTCCATATTTTGAAAAGATTCTATATTTTCATCAAATCTTTCAATCTGTGAGTCTGCCACAAATACGATTCCATCCACACCTTTTAAAATCAGTTTCCTTGAGGCATTATAAAAAACCTGTCCGGGAACAGTATACAAGTGAAATCTGGTTTTGAACCCCTTTATGGTTCCAAGGTCAACGGGCAAAAAATCAAAGAATAATGTCCTATCTAATTCTGTAGCAAGGCTGATCAATTTTCCTTTAATTTCAGGATTAAGTTTGGTATAAATATATTTTATGTTAGTGGTCTTGCCACCCAATCCAGGTCCATAATATACAATCTTGCAATTAATTTCTCTTGAAGCGTAATTTATTAATGCCATATTATATTAAAAGCCAAATAATTTATCAAGTTCGTCCTCAGCTGCTTTTGTAAAGTCTAAATCAAAAGGTTTTTGAGAGATCTGGTCTTTGCCGAGTTTTTTGAAGATATCCTCAAATATCTTTTCTAATTCCTGAGCAGTATTCTTTGCCTTAACCCTTACCAGGCCCAATGTTGTGCGTTGGTCAAATATTACAGCGAGAATCACACGATTTGCCACCAAACAGACATAAAGATTTTCTTTCTCACCCTGATGAAATAATGTAGAAAATTCTTTTTCACCGATCAAAGAAGCGAGCTGGCTTGTCGCAGCAAAATCTGCTGCAGAGAGTGTAGCAAATGAAGAGACATCTATTCTTGAAGTATCACCAGCTGAAGTAATGAGCTGACCTGCTTTATCAATGAGCAATATTACCCGGGCATTTGTTCCCTGAAGGAGTCGATTTAATGCCTCGGTTATTGCCCAGAAATCGTCTTCAAAAATGTTAAGTCCTTCCTGCATCATAACATTATAAATATAATTGGATAAAAGTCAAGACAGTTTTTAATATTGACATATAATATTTTTAAGATAAAATTTATGCAGGAGGTCGCAATGAGAACTTTTCATCTTGTCGTTATTTCAATATTAATGATGGTTGCCTGTGCCCAGAATGCCTCAGTTGAACTTGGGTTCAACGATGGTCCTCTCTTGAGAGGAATTTATGGAGATATGGTTGTCCGAGTAACCAAAATAGAGATATTGCAGAGCGGAGAATTTATCGACATATGGAACAATAATAATATCGTGAGCATTCCAATAAATGACGATGATTATTGTAGCATCACCAATGGCTATCTCCCTCTTGCTGCTGGTTCTTATAAAAAAATGCGGATAACAATAGATTCATTGAGTTATAAAATTGATAATACAACTGTCATTTTGTTTGATTCGGTTTACCAGTTTATTGCAAATGCATTTACTGAAATTGTTATTGACGAAAATGAGGAATACAGGCTGGTCATCAGTATTGCAAGCGATAATTGGTTTGACCCGGATTCGCAAAAGATTAAGCCCGGACACCAACCATTTGAAGGTGCAAGTTTAAAGGTCTATTATTGATGCACAAGGAATTGCTTAAGTTTAAACAGGTAGCATCCACTCAGGATGTCTTAAGGAGATTGATAAAAAATAGAAAAGAAATTGCGGTATTTGCCTATCGTCAGACAAAGGGAAGGGGTAGATATAAAAGAGAATGGTTTTCACCCGCGGGTGGATTATATCTTTCTATACTCGTATTCCCTGAAAGGCATATAAATTCCATTCCGTTGATTTCCTGCCTCTCGGTGATTGAAACATTGAAGAGATTGAACTTTAATAAGGTTTCCATTCACTGGCCTAATGATGTGTTTTTAAACAATAAAAAGATTTGTGGCATTTTGAGCGAACGGATTGATAGTGCAATAATCTGTGGAATAGGGCTGAATGTCAACATAAAAAACTTTCCTTCAAAATTGTCAAACGCCACTTCCTTATACATAGAAACAGGCAGAATTTATAGCTTAGAAAAGATTCTTAACTTATGTTTGAAGAATTTCTGGAATTTTTATGATTCTTTACAAAATGATACATTCAACATAGCAGACGCCTATCAATATATAAGTGGTGTGGGCGAACCGGTTGTAGTAAAACTATCTTCAAAGGAAATAATAAAAGGTATTATTCACAATGTGGATGAAGATTGGAGTTTAATTGTGCGGACCGATAACGGAATGATCAAAAAAATTTATTATGGAGATGTAATAAGAGTATTATGATCTTAATCTTTGACATTGGTAATACAAATATCCATCTTGGATACTACAAAAATGATAAACTCATTCAAACCAAAAAATGGCGTACCGAAAACGGGCTTAATAATAAATTTTTAAAGAATTTGATTGACAAAAAATCAATTGAAGGGGTGGGTGTTGCCTCGGTGGTGCCATCATTAAATCAAAAGTTATACAATTTTTTTCGGAATGATTATTTTATAGAAGCCTTCTTCATCAGTGCAAAAATAACAATGCCGGTGAAGATTGCATATGATAATCTTGGTTCCGATCGTATTGCAAATATCAATGGTGCGTATATTCGTTACAAAACCGATCTGATAATTTTTTCATTTGGGACCGCTATTACCGGAGATGTAATACTAAAAAACGGCATCCATAAGGGTGGGCTGATAATGCCCGGAATTGAAACACAATTATGGAGTCTAAAGCAGAAAACGGCGTTGATTAGAAATGTCCATTTAGAAAAATCTCCGCCGCTATTAGGGAAAACTACTAATGAATGTGTTCAGACCGGTATCATAAACGAAATCAAATTTTCTGTGGAAGGATTTATAGCTAAGATAAAAAAAACCTATAAAAGGGATTTTAAAGTAATTACTACCGGTGGATGGGCAACAAGATTTTGCCATTTGATATCCGGAATAGACAAGTGTGATAGTCATTTAACATTTTTTGGAATTTATCAACTCTACAAGCAAAATGTCAAAGATAAAAAAATATCTTACTAAATCGCCAAGTAAAACAATCGCTCTGGCAAAAAAATTTGCTCGCGCATTAAAACCAAAGGATATTCTATTTCTTGCCGGAGAGCTCGGCAGCGGTAAAACCACTTTTACCAAAGGAATCTGCCTTGGACTTGGAATTAAAGAACCTGTGACGAGTCCAAGTTTTGTTATCGTATCTGAATATAAAGGAAAAGTTAAGGTCAGTCATATAGACCTTTACCGTCTGAAAGAGTCTGATTTTTCAATGCTTCCGCTGGAAGAATACTACATAACTGATGGTATAACGATCATTGAATGGGCAGACCGATTGCCCCAATTTTTAAGTCGAAGCATTGCTGGTATATATATCTATTTCAGTATAACAAAAAACAACAAAAGGGAGATTACAATTGAGGATCTTAGGAATTGATACCTCAACCACTATCTTTTCTCTTTGCTTTTTTGATAATAATAAATTTCTTTACGAGTTAAATCGGGAGCGGGCATTTAGCAAAGAAACGAAAGATGCTGGTCTCTTTTTTGCACTACAGGAATTACTAACCAATGTGGGAAATGAACCGATACATGCAATCGCCCTTAGCATAGGTCCGGGAATGTTCACTTCCTTAAGGGTTGGGCTTGCCCTTGCCAAGGGGTTACATATCAGTAGAAAAATTCCATTATGTGGGGTTAATACCTTGGATGTAATTGCAAGCTCATTTATACTTTGGGATGTCATGAAAAAAGATAAAAATATTATTTGTGCGCCGGTTATGGAGGCATTCCAAGGAGAAATTTTTGTAGCATTTTATTGCCAAAAAACAAAAATCGACAATGATATTGTTTGCAAACCAGATGAATTTATAAATTATATCAATCAGAATTTTAAAAATAAAAAGGTGATTGCCATTGGACCCGGGGTTAAAATGATAAAAGATATGAAAAAAAATCTGTATGTCATAGATTCACATTTCTTCTATCCCTCGTCATCAAAAGTTGTCTATGCCGCGCTTACTAAAATAAAGATGGGTTATTTTGATGATCCGGAAAACCTTGAACCTTATTACATAAAAAAGACTTCAGCAGAATTAAAAGGGAAAATATGAATTGTACGATAAGGGCTATGAAATTTACGGACATCGACCAGGTATATCAGATTGAGTATCTGGTATTTCCCAATCCCTGGCCTAAATCATTCTTTAAAAATGACCTGCATAGACATAATACGATTGCTTTAGTTGCTGATAACGATGGTGAAGTGAAAGGATATGCAATTGCCGATTGTGTAGCAGATGAATTGCATATTACAAACATCGCCGTTGATCCCGGATATCAAAATAAGGGTATAGGTAAACAACTCCTTTCAGAAATAGAAAGATTAGGAATAGAAAGAGATTGTATATATGCTTATCTTGAAGTAAGGGTGAATAACCTAAATGCAATAAATTTTTATAAAAAATTTGGTTATCGGATTATACAGATAAGAAAAAATTATTACCTTGATGGAACTGATGCCTATGTTATGGGAAAGGAATTAAAGGAGGCTTTATGAATTTATTAGTAATACCCTTAATTGCCCAGTTAAATCTTTATTTTTTAAAGGATTCTCCAAATCTTCTGGTCAGAATAAAACCAGAAATACCTGCTCAGCAAATAATTCTTTACTACAGTTTTGGAAATGAAAAATGGGATTCAGTAATTGCCCGTTCCTATACTACACACTTCGATGCTGTTGTTGCCGCCCCGGATACAATAAATGCTGTTGGATTTTACTTCCTAAGTGATGGAAATCTGAACAATAATAAAGGTAATCTCTATCTATTTGAGGTAAAGAAATCACCAAGGATGATATTGCCGCTTTCTATTGAGTATCTGGAGACAATGCTAAAGCAGGCACGAAAAAAGATTACAAGCCAGACGCACATGGATGAAGGAATTACACTTGTTGAATATGTGGATAAAATATTAAAGACAATTCCTTATTTAAAAGGTTCTGAACTTGATCTCAAGAGACATCTCTTAATGAGTGAAGTTAATGAACTGAGAACGCTGACTGGCAGATGAATTGTCCAAGATGCGGATATAATAATCCTGGTACCGCAAATTTTTGTAGCCGTTGCGGACTGCAATTGATCAAAACAACAGGGCAGCGCAGGCCTGTAGCAGTCATCTTTGCCGATATTTCAGGATTTACACCGCTGGCTGACAAAATGGACCCGGAAGAAGTAAAAGACCTTATTGATCAGTGCCTCCAGCGTTTGGCACAGGTCATTCAAAAATATGAAGGTTTTATCGATAAGTTCATTGGTGATTGCGTAATGGCGCTTTTTGGGGCACCAATTGCTCATGAAGATGACCCACTACGGGCGGTCCTTGCCAGCCTTGATTTATTAAAAGAAATCAATTTTTTTAATGCTGAAAAAAAACAAAATTTATCGCTTTCAATTGGTATCAATTACGGTTTGGTCGTAAGCGGTGATCTGGGAAGACCAGGCGGATATACAGTTATGGGAGATACAGTAAATATTGCTCAAAGGCTACAGGTTGCTGCACCCCGAGGGAAAATATATGTAAGTGAAGAGATTTTTAAATACACTCATCGGGAAATCCTTTACAAGAAACTCAAGAAGATTTCAGTCAAAGGCAAAAAGGAAAAGATCCAGGTCTATACTCCTCTGCGGGCGCGATTAAAGTATGGACAGCGAAAGATTCAGGAAATTCCATTAATTGGCAGAGTAGAAGAGATGAAACTTCTCAATAAAATATTTCAAGAAGTTAAGGGCGGCAGAGGACGCATAGTAGCGGTTATTGGTGAGGCGGGAATCGGAAAAACCAAACTTGTTTATGAATTCAAAAAGCAGTTAGACAAGAATGTATTTATCACCGAAGGCAAGGGGATAGAATATCATATAAATTCGCCTTATTTTGTTTTAAAAGAAGTCTTGAAAAAGATCTTCGGAATAAATGACGATGATACACCAGCAATGATTACCCGGCGGATTACCAGATTTATTGAAAGCAGTAATGATGCTATCTTGAAGGTAAAACTTCCATATTTTAAATATTTTCTCTCTGCAGATTTAACAAAGTCCGAGCGGGCACAACTTGAATCAATGCAGGTTGAAGATCGAATCAGAATATTGCTTGAAGCGATTCAAACACTTTTTGTGAAATTATCCCGGAACAAGCCTCTGGTGATTATCTTTGATGACTGCCATTGGATTGACAAAGAAACAATAGATTTCATTCATAATATCGCTGGTTCAATAGGATATAAACCAATAATGCTTATTGCTCTCTATCGTCCCACCTTTGATATCAGCAATATAAGTCGCCTTCCTTATTTTAATGCTGTCACACTAAAACCGTTAGGAATTGATGAAACAACCATACTTTTAAAGAAAATATTACTTTGTGACAAAATTGACAGTTACTTATTTACACTCCTTCTAAAAAAATCAGGTGCCTTACCATTCTATATAAGTGAACTTGCTTTAAATCTTGTTGGTAACAATATGATACAGATAAAAGATGGTGTCGCTAAGTTAAAAGAAGATTTAACACTAACGCTACCGCGCACTCTTGATGAACTCATTATGACAAAAATTGATAAGCTATCAGCGGAACTACGTTATATCGTTAATATTGCTTCGGTAATAGGCGAAGAATTCTCTTTCAAAATCCTAAATGCCTTGATACCCGGAAAAGAGAGACTCAGACAGAATCTTGCCTATATTGTTAAACAAAACATATTTAAAGTGGCCGAAGATAAAGATTCTTCAGAAGATGAAAAATATGCTTTTACGCACAGTATCATTCGAGATGCTGTATATAACTCTTTGTTAAAAAAACAGCAGAGAGAGTATCATCAGAAGGTCGGATTTATTATCGAAAAGGTCTTCAATCTTACAATTGAAGAGTATTTTGATACCCTTGCCCATCATTTTTATCTCGGCGGCGAAACGATCAAGGCGCTGGAGTATATGGAAAGAGCGGGAGATCAGAAAAAAGAGCTTTATCTGAATAATTCAGCAATTGATTTATACAAAAAATGTTTAACAATGATTCCTAATGGAATGCCTCAAATAACCACAAGAATTTTTGAAAAACTTGGAACTATCTATGAATTAATTGGAGATATAGAGAACGCTTTGAATTCCTATTCCAATATGGAATCTTATGCAGGAAATGATTTGGTGCTGAAAGCCAGAGCACTAAGACATCGCGCCAACATTATTAAAAATCAAGGAGACTATGACAAAGGCTTGGAGTTGTTATCAAGGGCTTATGAATACTTAAGATCCCTTAAGGAAAAGTCTAATTTATCTGTATTGCTTGAGGTCTCAAATATCAGAAATCTTGAATGCTGGATTTATCGCATCAAAGGAAAAATGGAAATAGCAGAAAGCAAGGGACTTGAGGCAATTAAAATAATCACAAAGATTAAGGATTGGAAGTTTAAAATTGAATTAAAGCAAGCATTGACCACGGCATACAATTATCTTGCTGTGATATATTGTGTGAAAGGCGATTTAGAAAAAGCACTTAAGTTATGTAAAGAAGCCATTAGTATTGCTGAAGATACCGGGGATTTAAGGAGTAAAGGAAATGCATACAATGTTATGGGCACAGTATTTAAAGCACAGGGAAATTATGAAAAGGCCATAGATTCTTTCACAGTAAACCTAAGAATTACTGAAGAATTAGAAGATAAAAGAGGTATGGGTGCCGCATATTGCAACCTGGGAAATGTCTATCAACATATAGGTGATAATTCAACCGCCCTTGATTTATATCAAAAATTCCTCGAAATAGCACAAGATCTCCATGATAAATCAAATATCGGCATGGCATCAAATAATATGGGGATTATCTATTTTAATATGGGTGATTATGAAAGGGCGCTAAAGTTCTTTGAAAATTATCTCAATATCTGCAAGGAACTTGGTGACAAAAGGGGGGTTGCAATCGCTTATTGCAATATAGGAGAAGTTTTAATGAACAAGTTTGAATATGATAAGGCGGTAGCGTTGTTCAAAAAATCTCTAAAAATTAGTCGGGAGATTGGTGATAAAAGGGGTATTGCCTCCGCATCTTATAACCTTGGATATGTATATGCCGAAATCGGACGACTGAAGCTGGCATATGAATACTCAAATGCCGCAAAAACTTTTTTTGAATCTATTGGAAATAAAAATGCCCTTGGATTGGTATTGAATACCATCGCTTTGATTCAATTGAAAGGTATGAATTTAGAAGAAGCCTTAAAAATTTTAAATTCAGCGTTGAGTCTTGCCGAAGATACCCATTCAATTGAATTAAAAATTAATTGTTTATTCAATCAAGCACGAGTATATGCAGAGATTGATAAAGAAAAGGCAAAAGAAATTTTTCTTAAAGCAATAGAATTATGTCAGAAATCAAAGATAAAAAAACTTCTGGCAGATATTTATTATGAATATGCACTCTTTTTGAACCGAATTAGCGAAATTCAAATGGCAAAAAAGTATAAGAATCTTGCTGTAAAATATTATAGCGAATTAAAAATAAAAAGAAAATAACTATGCTCGTTGCCTTAAATGAAATATTACCAAAAGCAAGAAAGGGTCTTTATGGTGTTGGACATTTTAATACATCAAATCTTGAACTAACGCAGGCAATAATTACAGCTGCAGAAGAACTAAATTCACCGGTGATAATTGGTGTAAGTGAAAAGGCGATTGCTTATGCAGGTATAAAAACATTGTTAGAGGTAGTTCGCAGCCTTGCTGAAAAATCAAAAATTCCTGTTGTGCTCCATCTTGACCATGGAAAAGACTTTGATATTGCCAAAAAATGTATCGATGCAGGTTTTACATCCGTGATGATAGACGGTTCATATCTACCCTTTAGAGAAAATTCAAGATTAACAAAGAAGGTTGTTAAATATGCACATAAAAGAAATGTTTCCGTTGAAGCAGAAATTGGCAGGCTTGCAGGTATAGAAGATGATACAACCTCAGAAAAAAATATTTACACAGACCCGAAAGAGGCAAATATTTTTGCTGAGATTACAGGTTGTGATGCCCTTGCGGTTGCAATTGGCACATCACATGGTGCATATAAATTCAAGGGTAAGCCAAAATTGCGGATAGATATTCTTAAACAAATTGCTGATAAAGTAAAAATTCCTCTTGTCCTGCATGGTGCATCTGGAGTTAAAGCAAAATTGGTCAATCATGCAAATAGATACGGAGCAAAAATAGAAAAGACGAGTGGTGTGCCAGACCGATTAATAAAAGAGGCAATCAAAAATGGAATAGCCAAGATAAATGTCGATACCGATATCAGGATTGCATTTACAGCAGGTATTCGCGAATTTTTGGTTAAAAATCCGAAAGAATTTGACCCGCGAAAAATCCTTGGCTATAGCCGGGAATTGATAAAAAAAGTGGTGAAAGAAAAAATAATTCTCTTTGGTTCTGTAGATAAAGTATAATAAAACCAAAGAATGTAGTGGCAGTTTAACCTTAGGTATTTATTGTCGCTCGATTAGATAATTTCTTTAAAAAATAGATGTAATCACAAAGAATTGGGAACCGCTAATGTAAAAAATTTCTTGACATATAGTGGATTTTTAGATAACATTGAATATTAAGATCTTTATTATATGAAAAAAATTTTCAGATATACATCTAATTTAATATTTTCTGTAGCAATAATCATGCTGGCTAATTGTGGGAAAAAAGAACCTGTAATTGAAATCATCAATCCCAAAGATGGGGAAACAGTGGGTGGAATCGTTGAAATCAGGGCAGAGGTCACTGATGGCGATGAAATTTTGAGCCTCGGATTTTTTATTGACGATTCTCTTTTCAAATTTTTTGAAAAAGAGCCGTATTCATATCAGTGGAATACAATTCCCTTACCTGATAGTTCAATCCATACGATATATGCGAAGGCGTCGCTTGAAAACGGAAACTATGTCTATTCAGATACAATCTCCGTAATGATTTATAATATTCTCCTGTTCTATGATGATTTTGAATACTATTCTGTTTATGATTATCCTACTCAATACTGGTTTCACATCTGGCCTGGAATTGGTGAAAGCACCTATGTGGATACACAGTTCTCTTATGAAGGATTCAGAAGTTTCAGACTCTGTGGTTCTTCACAATGGGTAAGGACCGATGGTGTTGAACTTGATTTAACAAAATTGAATAGACTTACTTATAAATATGCATTAATGATTCCTGGACATAGTCCAACAGGTGCACTTGCTGGATTTTTTGTAAAATTGAGCCCCACATTGGGCACGATTTATAATGGAGTCCTTTTTGATTTCAATGATAGTCTGGTCTATGTCAGGGGCATTGACCCACAGCCCACAGGATATAAATGGAAGAGAGACCTATGGTATAATGTAAAAGTGAGTATAAACTATGACAATCTCTTAATGGATGTTTGGATAAACGAACAGAAGATTGCGGAGAATATTCCTGCGGCAGAAAAAATAACTTCAGATACACTTGCTATATCTACTGAATACGGTGCAGGCGGGCCAGTATTTTTTGATAAAATTCAGGTATTCAAAAAGTAATAAATTTTGAATTGTAAGAAGGGGGTGGATTATTATCTCCACCCCCTGAAGGTGTGTTATCCGTTGTATGCAATCACTGATTTGATTGATTCCGGTTTCACATTAGCCTTGGCGAAGATGGTTTCTATCGTATTCTGGTCAGGTGCTCTCCAGCAACAAATTGCCTGACCGGTTTTGTCGTCAATATAAGCCTGTTCCATTTTTGCGTTGCTTCCCACGGAAGCATCTATAACCTGTCTTCAGCTTGCCAAAGTCTGGTCTTTTGACATAGGCGGAAGTGTGATTAAAAAAATAGGCATTGCAACCTCCTTTCCGGTGAATTATCTATCAATAATCACCTAAATATATTATAATCATAAAAAGCAAAAAGTCAATACCTCTGCATCTGTCGATTTAAATCAAAAATAATCTTATCCACCGCACTGCTTGGCGGATTATTTAATCAAAATAGAATTTCTTACCCAAATAGTTGAAATGATAGGCACTCCTGGATATACTCTATTCATTTCCACAGAAAATAAATCATCTCGTGGAGAACTGGAATTTGACACTGGTTTGGGCATATGTTGGTTATCGGCTTTACACAATTATTTTATTCCCAAGATGATGTTAAAGATGCTCTTCTTCTTTCATATATACAATAATTTTTTATTTTTGTTAAAATCTCTCTGCAGATTACGGGCTATTGGTATTAACTCTGTAGAGTAAACTCTGCCACTACATATATTCACTCGACATCCCTTAAAACTGTCCAATCAGTTTTGCGGAAAGATTATGAGCTGCAATGGATTTAGAAATTTCTGATTGGTAGTCAAATTGAATATAAAGGAATTTTATTAGATTCAAATTAAAACCTGCACCAGGGATAAGAGAATATTCGTCGGGCTGGTAATAGCTAACATTCTTTGCCCCACCAATATTTACAAACAGAAAATTTTTATCACTAAACTGAAGCAGTAATTCATTGCCAATTCTTATTTTGTAATCCATAGTTTTGACCCTACCATAATCATCTGTGTTGTTTTGAAAATCGGTATATAATTTTGTCCTCAACAAAACTGACCAGGGTTTGTTCAAGGAAAGGTATAAATTATTATCTTTCTTCGCCGGATACGAATAGGCTCTTTTTCTTGAATAATAAATATTCAATAATCCAATTTTTTTGATATTATACTCTATCTTCGCTTCGTCTGTATATGTGGGTGTCATAATTGGTGTTGAATAGTATGCATAACCTGTTTCTGTTAATCCTTCTTTCAACCAGATTGATAAATCACTGATTGGTGTCAATTGAATCGTCGCAAAATAGATATTTGAATTAGTTATGCTTGATATATTATTATTTGATATCGGCTTTATGAAAACTCTGGGTAATGCATAATTTTCTGGTACACCTGACAAATATTCACTGAAATTGTTGCCAAAACCTAAGCCCAAATTTATCAACGAAATTTTGCGATACCAAATTCCTGGTGCGATATTAATGTTGTTAAAAAAATAGCCGGTAAGAGAGACATCCTTGGTGTGAGTGAAACTATAGTTTACAGTATTGCCTTCATAATTTGTTGTATAATATATTCCTGGAATTATATCCACATTGAGCGTTAAGCGTAAGTCATTCTCCATTCTAACCCTTTCATGAAATTTATAGAGTTTGCTGTTTCTTAAATCAAAGTTGCAATTTACTGGAAATGGCAATGATACATTCGTATTGATATAGTATTCAAAATTTTTATCTTTTTTAGAATCCGCGTCCATATTGTCGTTGTTTATTATTCCATTAAATTTCAATTTTGCTTTTCTAAATTCAGCTTTGTGATTTGCTCCAATCTGAAAACTTGTTCTGTCATATTCAGAAAGAAAGTGCCTGCCCAGAGATAGATAACCTCCAGGTAATTCAGGATGGGTATACATAAATTTAAAATAATTATATTTAAGCGTATGCGCGTTTTTCAATGAGTCAACTTGATGCTCCTGCCTATGATCCCCTTCCAATTTGATATAGGTGATGGGTTCTATCCTTAGTCCAAGGCCATAACTTTTATCCAATCTACCAAACCTTTTCTGTTTCACGCCAAAGGTCTCAAATCTATCCCCTATATCAGAATAACTCGCACTAAATCCAAATTTATCATAATTTGCAAGTAGTTCATAGTCTTGCGCATAACCCTTTCTTTGATTAACAGCAATTTGGGGTACAAATTCAAATCTTCTGTCTTCTGCATGCTTTTCTATTTTACCGGTCATAAAAAAAAGGCTCTCACTGTTAATAACTGCTATGCCAGGCGCAATATTTATCCCTTTATCAATAGCAATCTTCGGCTGAACAGAATAGTAAATTTCTTGTCCCTGTCTCTGAATCCACATATATTCAACCTCAATATCGCTCAAATCAGATACTAAACCCCTTTTCACAAAAATCAGTCTGCCTGATGTGTAATCCAGCACATAATCGCTGCCTCGGTTTACCAATTGCCCATCAACATAAACCTTTTCACTACCTGAAAGAATTGGGATGAACGATAGATTGTAAAAGGTGCTTATCGTAGAGTAACTCACTATCATTGAATAAATGTGTAAAGTATCATCATAGACCTCATCAGGAAATGGACGGCGCGCAGGAAATTTTAAATATCCCATGTCATAGTTAATAAATTGCGGGTCAATTCTATTATCATTATCCATATCTATCCCAAATTCACTCAGTGGATGGGTCCGTCCTGTGGTATCAATGATAGTCAGTGTTATTGTATTGGGGATTATATGCGGTCCTAAAAAATAGATATTCTCCAGTTGATGCCCTGTAATCGCATCGCTTTTTACAACAATCTCTTCACCATTAAGTAACATCACAATAATTGCGTTAGCATACCTGGGCGGGTTCAAAAAATGTATAACCCCATTCTCATAATCAATCATGTAATCAACACCGTTTATGAATGGATCAAAATCTCCAGTTATTCCGGCAATTGTTACACCAATTCTCGTATCTATTTTGTTATTTATCTCAATCCGGTCGTCAATAAACACTGTATCAACTCCTTTATTTATTTTTCTTGGTCCACCATAGATATAGTAAAAATTCTTTTTTTGGAATTCTATATCCATTATTGTATCCAATTTCTCATAATTGCGTCCATAAAAGAAATCTTTTTTTAAACTTGATTTAATATATCCCCCCTGAATATTCAAAACATGATTATCATGTTTAACTTTCGCGTCACCACCCAAAGTTGAAAACTCCGGAACCATAGTAAATTCATAATATCCACTATTTAGATACCCACCGTTTAGGCGGTACAACAAATCATTATCAAGACCGCGATAACCAAATCCATAATATACTTGTTCTTTATCTGTATCATCATAGTACATGGACAACAAACGATTACTTTTATGTTGACTTATCAGTTTTATGTTCAGATTTCTATACAATGTCGTGTCTTTACTTGAATTAGAAAATCTTAATATACCTGAATTAAACACTCTTCCCTGTAATCTTGTATCAATATCTTTATGGATTTTTATGTGTACTCCACTATTATCATAATATAAAAACCTTTGTATAGGTCTATCTTCTGTAATTTTAAATCTTTCTGTTTGCCATATTCCTAAATCCTTATCTAAATACTGAATCTGATCTTCACAGATAGCAAAGAGAAATCTGTTATCTTCATAGACGTCCATAATTGTATCCAGACTCAATCCATTTGCCCTATTGTAGAATTGTCGTGAGCGTTCTTTAAAATCATATATCAAGATACCATTATTTGTAGCAAGAATAAGATTCCTATTGTTTGCTGAAAACCCATTGACTGTGCCCACATCACCCAACTCAATCAGGTCTCGGTAGTCTTCAGTCTGAGGATTGAAATAGATTAATCCTTTCTCGGTTAATATAAAAAGTGAATCACCTATACTTTGGTAATCTATTATCCTGGTACCCGGATATGCGCGCCAAGATTTAACCTTGCGGTCATAGTAAAGAAACTTTTCCGCTGATAAAAACCAGATTTTTTGTGGATTTCTTATTATTAAATCTACCTTAACCGATGGAACTTCAACAATCTTCTCAATCTTTTCATATTTTCGGCTGTATCGTAAAATTCCATCATCTGTACCAAGCCAAAGATAATCCCCTTCAGAATATAAGGCGTTAATCTTTATATTGATTATCGTATCCCATTTCTCTGTATATCTATCCATCCTCAACAATCCTGATCCACCACTTATCCATACATAATCATCATCAAAATCAATTCCTGTTATAGAAAACTCAAATGGATATATCTGCCAGTCATTCAATCTGATATCGGCGGAACTAAGTCCATTTGCTGTACCGACCCAAATTATGCCTTCACTGATTGCAATGTTATTTATGTTATTATCAGGCAGACCATTCAAGGTTGATATTCTTATCCAGGTCTTGGCTGTGCGGTCAAACCTTAGAATCCCTGCTTTTGTGCTAATAAAAATAAATTCAGATGCATAAGGTTCACTCAAACCATCATAAATTATTGATTCGTTGCTAATCTGTTTTATTGAGATATTAATTATAAATAATATACATTCCATCAGTTTTATTCAACGATAAAGCCCGAGGGGAGATCTTCATCTTTATCTTCACAAATCCGCAATTTTTTCTTCTCTTCTGTTATATAAGAACCTGTCCTTTTCCTTTCTTCGCCTATAGAATACACCTGAATCGCTGATGGACCCTCAATCGGACAACGATTTTCACACATTCCACAGCCAGTGCATATCTTTTCATCTACAACCGGTCTACCTAATGTCACTCCGTATATCGTTTCTTTGACCAAAGTTATCGCATTATACTGACATGCCTCATCACAGATAAGACAGTCTTTATTTTGTTCCCAGGCAATACATCTTGAACGGTCAATGACTGCGGTTCCAATCTTTACAAAACTTTTTTCTTCTAAGGATAGATTTCGTATTGCAGATGTAGGGCAGACCTTACCGCACATATTACAATTCTTCTCACACGCCCCGACTCTTGGAACAAGCCTCGGAGTCCACAAACCTTGAAATCCCGCCTCAAAGATACAGGGCTGGAGTCCATTCGTAGGGCAAACCTTCATACACCTGCCACAATGTAAGCATCTATTTAAAAATTCTAATTCAGAAATTGACCCCGGCGGCCGGATTAATCTTGATTCAATTTTCTGATGTCGGGATGAACGTAATAATGGTGCTAATATTAAAGCACTACCAAGACTCAATATCAACTCACGCCTATTTATATTGAATTCGGGTTGTAAAATTTTTCTTTCATATTTAATAATATTTTGTGGACACTCATAAATACACCTAAGGCAGGTAATACATTCTCCAGAATCAATCTTTCTATTTTTGGAATCTACCGCATCGGTCGGACAGACCTTTTCACATAAAACACATTGGTTACAACCATTGCCAAACGAAAATCTAAATACAGAAAATTTAGAAAAGAATGCAAGTATAGCACCAAAAGGGCAGATATTCTGGCACCAGAATCTGTGGGTAAAAAAATTCAAACCGATAATTGTTACAAAAAAAATAAACATAATGAGTGTCTCTCTATAAAAAAAGTCAAACTTTGTAGTAAAAAAATTAACAAAAAAAGATGTTATAGGGAAGACAATCAAAGTCATTGTTCTTTCAAATATAACCAGAGGGTCAAAGAAATAGACAAAAGACACTCCCAGGATGGCAGAGATTATTAAAAACAAAAGGATTAGATATTTCATATTCCTGAGATTTTTTTGTACTAACAAACGCAACGGCTTTTTTATTACCATTCCTGATATATCAATAACCGTTCCCAGCGGGCAGATAAACCCGCAAAAAAATCTGCCTAAAATGATTGTGAAGAAAATTAGAATAAGAGAAAAAAGATAGGGGTTAAGTAATACACGGGTTGAAATGCTGGTGATTAAAAATATCAGTGGGTCAAAATAATAAAAATATAAAAAATTGATTTTCGTGCCATAATTTATCTGGAAAAATAGAAAAACAAAGATTAGCAGAAAAATCAATTGAATAATGAATCTTAGACTGCGGTGCCTTTTTATACCCGAATCTCCTTAATATCCATTTTTTCTGTATCAATCTCACCGAGTCCAATTTCATGGGCATAGGCGATATATTTTACATTTCTACCGATAAATGATTTATTATACCACTGGCTTATGCCCACTGTGTAAGCATCAACTGCGACCATATCTGTCCCCGCGATAACGGTGTTCAATATCACGGTCTTGCCCGGACCACCTGGGCCACCGCTTGTTAATACCCTTGTTGCATCTACGATTGTAAGGTCAGGTTTTATTACAAGTCCGAGTTCAGCAATTGCCCTATGTAAATCTATCCGGTGTAAATAACCCCGTTCCCATATCAGTCCCATCAGATTTTTTATACCAAGACTTACACCCGTTGCAGAATGGGATTTTGCCGTGGGAAGATTGATAAATTTATCTACTTTCTTTAATTCCCTCGCAATTTTGATTGTCTTCAACTCCTTACCTTTTGGCACTTCAACATTAATAAATTGACGTTCTTTGCCGAGCATCAATAGATTCACTTTATCAGAATCCACGATCGCCTGCTTTACCCCGGTCTTTTCAATACAGAGTTCTGGATTTGCCAGTGGATAGTCAATAATAGTAATCTTTGATGCACCTGCCTCAAGGCAGAGTTCTACAGTTTGCTTTATTATTTCAACACTCGTGGTTGCACCCCATTCTGTATTTGCAGAGAAAGAAATGTTGGGCTTAACAAGAACCCTGTCTCCGGGCTTTATAAATTTTTCTATACCGCCCAAAGCATCAACTACTGCCTTCACAAGTGCGCTCTTTTCTCCTCGGGCAACTCCAATTATTGGTCCTGAAACCGTTTTTTTCTCATCGGCAAACAATTTTGTAGGTAGGGATAACCCAATTGCAAAACCAGCTGTGATTCGTAAAAAATCCCTGCGGCTAATGTTTTTCATTTCTATTTACTCACTGTATCCCTGATTGCAGAAGATATGTTAAGGGCAAAAAGTTTTGCTACCTCTAATCCTGCCGGGGTATTATCAGCAATATTTATATATGTGTAGAATTTATCATCCCAGAAATCGAGTGTGTATGAAAATCCCTCTATCTTATATCGTGCTTCTTTGCCAGCATTACCATCGGTCCACGGCGTTTCACCACCTGTTGCTTTAAAGTCATAGACACTCTTTGCGTTCATAGTATCGCCCTGGTCAAATATTCTCAACCTCAATTCAATAACCTGTTGATTATCCATATAATTCTGAAATGCACACTTTATAAAACCACGATTGATATAATCAGGTGCCTCGCCATCAATCAAACTATAGAGTTGAGTTTGATTTTCTGCAATCTGCATTGGCGAACTCCTTGTCCAGCCGCTTATTTCATTATCAAGAGGAATTAAGTCAACAACATCCTTTATTTTCGGCTCTTGTTCATTGGCACAATTTAATGCCCAAAAAATTATCAAAATAATTGCACGGGAAATTACTAAACGCATATTATCTCCTTTCTAATTCAGTATCACCACCTTCTTCAAGTATGTCCTGCCTGAAACATATAATCTTATAAAGTAATTCCCATTAGACATATTGGTCTTAACGCCATAATCGATCCGATGCTTACCTTTTACAAGATAACCTTTGTAGATATTATCTATCATTCTTCCTGCTGGATCAATCAGATCAACATAAACTGGAGAATTGTGATTCAATACCAATTTGATTGTAGCATTCTTCCTGAAAGGATTAGGATGTATCATCATAATCTTGTCTACATTGATATCCTCAAATTCTTTAACTTCCTGTGGATTATTGATTTCAATCAAGTTTATGTCTGTTGTCCCTAAATTATATGGTGATTGGGATGCAGTCTGGATATGGTAAACAGGCCAGGAGATTGGACTCTGTCCAAGTCCCTGCCTTTCTATATTTATGACCTGCCAACCACGATAATCACAGGCAACCGGGTCTTTACTCATTATCAATTTCTTTGGATTACAGTTTGGTGAACCACCAGGTCCTGATGTAACATTTCCAAAGAGTGCATCAATAATAAATAATTTCTGGATGTTATTAGGCGTAACGACATCACGGATCTGCTGATTCATAGAAGGAATCTCTGGATTGCAATAATTTATATGGGGTAGACCACCCGGGTTACTTATTGAACCATAATGGTTCTTTAAACACAAAGTAACCTGTGAGCTGCTGTGATTTTTCAAAACCGCCACATCAATGAGATAATCAACTAACAGACTGAGAATCCTGCTTGGATAACGGGTATATGGACCACTTCCGGTTTGAATTGTTAACGGACAGGTATTGTCATAACCAACGCCTGAATGATCTGTACCAAAGCATCGCACCTGATTCGGAGTATTATAGTTTATCGTATAACCGCAACTGATTAATTCTGAATTAGTTCTATCCCAGATTATTATGTTATAAGGATTGAATGGAACACCAGAAAACTGCATCTGTCTTAATCCATTGACTATGCAATTTACAAACTCAGGATGTGAGGGCAAGGCGCTATTAATGCAATTAACCTTAATGCCGATTATACTACTGGAAGATATACCCGGGAATATTGATTTCCATGCTTCACCAAGATCATTTATTCCAGTTAATGTCTTGATCGAGGCATCCATCATGACCTGCACTATTGGTTCATTTATAACGCTACCTGTTGTAGCATTTGTATGGAAACACTGAACAACATCGCTTGCACGCCTGTTTTCTATTCTGCCAGCACCATTCAGCTTAGGATTTATGACAATACCCAGAGCACCTGTTCCCAGATACTTTAGAAATGTACGTCGCGAAATTATTTCCATATAACACCTCCATCATTTGACAAATCGCTCTCCATATATTCAAGTCTTATATGTAAAGTAATTATACTTAAATATAGATAAATGTCAAGTATTTCTCATCAGTGGGCAGTGTCCAAAATTATGTGTAAATTCTTCTTTGCAGAATTTTAAGACATGATATCCACCCTAAGAGAATATTCTGGGTTTGAAAAAATAAATAAATGTATCCTTCATTATGGTAAATAATTATTTAGATAATAAAATCCTGAAAGGAGGATATACCTATGGATAATCCATTTAATTATACTAAGAAAGGCACTCCCCCTAGGGGGTATAATCATAGGCCGAATCTGCATTTAACCAAATTTCTTCTATATAGCCATCAATCACCGGTGCAATCTCCGTGAATCGCACCTCAAGAGATTTGCTATTAGCATATAATAAGAACATAAAAATGAAACTCATTAAACCTCCTTATTTTTTTGAATTGGGTATTCGGAATTTCCGGAACACCGTATTTTCTATCATTTGTAAAGACTCCATTTTTTCAATTACCTCCATCCGCTTTAATATCTCTCTTCATATTCCTTCTCACTCTTTATTCGTATTTTACACCTCAACCCATATCTCCCCCATCAAAGAGTACGAAATTCAAAATAAATCATATATTCCGAACATAGAATTTCATAAGCGTTTTGCCCCCAAAATTGTATATGAATATAATCTAAGTGCATTCGTCAATATTTGATCGGACAAGTTCATTTTTTACCGTGGTATTCATTTTTGTAGAATACAACAACTGATATCGAAGACTAATATTTATCTCCAAATTTTTCGCAATTTGCTCTTTGGTAGCATCCTTTTGCTATCGCCACTGTTGGGTTTTCTTTTTTTGTTCCATTGCTGATTTCTTCTTTCATTTCAGCGAATTTATTTTTTTTGATTTTTTCCAATATCTTATACATAACTTTTATATTAATCCTAAAAAAACTAAAATTGTTAGTGGCATCTCTATCATTGCGGAAATTTCTCCTGCAGTAATATCAGGCATATCCTGGCAAGGAATTATCTGCCAACCAATCGTAATATTCCAGTTCTCTCTGAACCTCTTCATCATTTTAAGAATACTCCTAGCCAATTTTCTCGTCAACACCTTCTTTAGTCCGGGGTATCGACATTCGTCTATCTTCCTCATCCGAATTTGACGTATAACAAAAAGTCCGAAGGATTAAAAGCGACTTTGCATAGATGATGGTGTTGTAGCTGGCTCCAGCGTCATACATTTCCCCTTAGTTTTTTACAATTTCCTTTTTTCCCCGAGACTCCAAACCAAGAGAATAAATTTTATCTTCCCCTATAAACTTGAACCCGTCGATCTCTATTTCTTTCTCTTCATGTGTAAAAATGCATACTTCCAAAATTGCATTTATTACCTCGCGTATGGATGATAACAACATTTCTTTCGGATCTCTTTTATCTAAAATTTCTTTATGTTTATCAAGTTTGAATCTAAAAATATAATCACCGTGCTCATCTGTGGTATTATTGAAGAATTCTTTTTTTTCTTCCATAGTTAAAATTCAATCATCCCACATGGCATTAAAAAAACTTTGTAGCCCGTTTCCCTCTCTATTTCTTTATAAGATTTCCCGCTGTAGTCTCTACCATATCTCAAAAATGTCGTAGGCATTGCCACCACTTCCGGCGAAAATTCACGAATTCTTTTATGCTTAAGTAATTTACAAAAGTCTTCCACCATCATAAGGTCTCCTAGTATAATGTTGCCTCCCCACCAAAAATTGCGCATCGTATAAAATCTTATTTCACACTTTTTGAAAAAATCTTTTAATTTGATGTATTTATTTACCTCTTTTAATTGGTTTTTAACAAGCGAAGAAACGAACACTGCTACGCGGGTCAAATTGCGTGAATGGATAAAATTCCGCAAAATATTCAATGCAGATAAATCAAAGGTTTTTGACATCATTATGCCTAAAAAAAAGTTTTTTTCAACAACATATCCATTGGGACGATAGGGATAAATATATTCATCATTTTTTAAATCTTTTATTACCAAATCCAAAAACTTTGTTCCCCTTTGTATTTTCATTCTAACTTCTTCTGTATAAGGTGGATTATATACTTTTTTCATAATTTTGTAAAAAGCATCGGAAGTGAAAACAGGTTTATCGTTTATCCCAGTCACTATATCTCCTGTTTTAATACCAGCCATTTCCGCTGGAGAATTGAGCATAACGCCTATGATTTCACTTCGTATTGAGGTAATTGCAAAACTACTCGGTATAAGAATTACAGGAATTCTAAATTTATTTTTTATCTCTAAATAAAAATTTTTTAATACACTCCAATGAAGTTTTAAATTTCTAATTTCCGCTCCGGTAAATTTATGAAATTTTGTTGCTCCTGGAAGGAATATCACAGCATACAATGCTTGGGTTGTTTCTAAGAGTTTTATAATATCCTCAATTTCTTTTAGAGGCAAAGATGGCCAAGCCACAACACTCCCTGAAAAAGGGATAGATTGCTCTTTTATAAATAAAATCTTCTCCCATATTCCATCGTTGGTCTTTCGTTTCATTAATCTACATCTGTATTCAGAATTCAATGAATTTACAGATATTTCAAGATAAATCGGTTTCAATTTTGATAATTCACATATTGTTGCTTCATTTAATAAAATTCCATTAGTAGTAAGCTGAATAGGAGCATCGGGGACTTTTTCTCTTATCATTTTCAGAATATCTAAAATATTAGGATTACAAAATGGCTCCCCCATAGGATTTTCAAATCGGGGTAATCCTAAGTTTTTTTCTACATTGAGATATTTTATTCTCGTTTTTGCTTCTTCGCATGAAGTTAAGTAAGGAATTCTAAATAAATCTCCCTTGCAGTAACAAAATACACAGTCAGCGTTACACACCGAAGAGAGATGTGCTAAAATGTGATTGGGCAGATTATCTGGATAATTTGCCCATGCATTTAACTTTAGTCTAAACTGCGTTATATTGACTTTTTCCATGGTGTTTAGGTAGATATCTACCTTGCTAATTATCGCTTCCAAAATTCTTTTTATCATTACTATGGAAGGTGCACTCAATCTGATAAGATTATAAGGTATACATTTCAAACGAGTATTTTCTAAATTCTGAGGAATAAAATTTTTACAAGGAAATCCAATATATTCAATTTCAAGAATATCTATTTTCTCTCCCAGATTATTTTCTAAAAATATCAACGGTTGCAAGGATTTTAAAATTTTTGTAGCTAATTTGACAAAGATAATTTCATTCTTTTCATTTTTCATGTTTTAACGACCTTCTTTGATTTGTTATGATAAAAAATCCTGTTGTAAGATAAAAAACAATAATTATGATGACTAAACCAATGTATCCTATTTCTTCTTTAAATCCAAATATCAATCCAGCTAAGATTGTTGAGAACCCGGTAATCATGCTATTAAAAGAAAACAAAGTCGCTTTCATGTTTTCTTCAAAATGTTTATTCATTAATGAGTCGAATGATGGAGAAATTATAGCATCAAATAAACAATAAATTAGGAAAAAAATGATTGCAGGTGGAAACTGAGTAGTAGATATCCATAATATTAAGGGAACACTAAGGGAGGGGATTATTATGCCTAAAGCGTTTATTTCTCCTTTTAGCAAATTAGATATATTGCCAGCAAATCTTGCACCAAAAATATAAGGTAAAGACATTAGACACATTACTATGCCAAGATCACTTTTATCAATCATTGTTTTATAAACAAAAAAGGGCTGCCACATTAAAGCGACTATTCCTGATCCAATAAAGAACAAAAATGAAGTTATATTTATCAGTCTCGGCATTTTATTTTTACCAATATATTTGGCGCTCTCTATGATTATTCTAAAATAATTTTCAGCTTTTTGATTACTTTTTCCCCCATTTGGTTCTTTACCTACAAAAAATACATAAAAACATAATAATAAATAGCTTATTCCTATTATCAGCCATAATTCTCTAAACACACCTTTCTTAACTAAAAATGTTCCTGTCAAATAGGATGCAAAAGCGCCAACATGCCCGTAGGATGACAATTCTCCCCAATACTTCGTAGTAGCATCTTCTTTTAATGCTGCACCAACCCAGGCCTGAAACGCTCCTGAGCTAAAGGTTGTTCCAATACCCATCAAAAAGTGTAAAAAGAACAGGAGATATTTGTTGGATAAGAAAAATAACGCACCAACACATACCCCAGTACCCATTAATGCTACCATTACACTTAACTTTCTACCCTTAATGTCTGCGAATGCACCTGTGGGGATTTCACTCGCGAATATCCCCACATAGAGAAATATCATAAGCATCCCAATATCTGTAGAGTTTAGTCCTATGTCGTAAAAATATATTATCCAAAAAGGCTGCATTAGTGAACCAAAAAATGATACCCAAAATGTATATAATTTAAAAAAACTTTTCATAAAACTTACAAGGTTTTGATATTGTTCTTCTACTTTCAAATACAATATAGTTATATGCAAAACAGAGATTAGTCAAACAGTAATTAAATAGATTGCACCTTTTACAAGAAATTTCTACTTTTGTAAAATCTTTACTTTTTTCTCTTATATCTTTTGATTTTTGTGAGTTCCATACTTTTTCTATAGGTGTATTTTTTATATTTCCCATTATCACCTCTTCGTTAAGTCTTAGTTCAAATACTTCGCAAGGTATTACATCTCCATTCGGGAGGACAGCAAAACTAAATGGAATAGCGCATTTGTTAGTCGATCTTATATCACCACAAATGCTTATGTCAGGATATTTATCGCCCAACTCGATAATCTTCCTATTCACATAAATGATATCATTTATATCAGGACAGAGCTCTTTAATCTCTCTGCCTTTTCCAAACGGTTGTAATCTAATAAATTTTATATCTTTGATTCCAATTTTATATAGTATTTTGACAAAAAGTTCAACATTTTTTAAATTATTTTTATAATAAACTGCTTTGACAGTAATTCTATCTTTGTAACCATATTTTATTAAATTTTGAAGGCCTCTGATGGTTTCTTTATAAGCATTTCCCCCACGCAAAAATCCGTCTCCATTGTCATCGCCATTCAATGAGACATTAAAGTTCAGCGTTCCATCATCGTATTTTTTTATTTCTTCCAATAGGTTATCATCTTTCAATAGAGTCCCATTCGTGATAATAGAAATTGAAATCTTATTATTATAAAAAATCTCTAATGCCTTTAAGAAATTTTTATAAAAAGTGGGCTCCCCGCCAGTCAAAATAATCTTAAAAACTCCATTTAATAGCATCTCTTGTGCAATTCTTCTTATAATGTCTACCTCTATTCCTGTTTTTGGATTCAATAAATTATTATTTCGCAAATCATCACACAGGCAATGACGGCATGATAAATTACATTGATATGTAAGGTAGAGTATAATATATAAAGGCATTTGCAGGCTAAAAGTAGAATAATTGACTTCGCACTGCACCCCTCTATTTTGGACAAAGAGAGGCTTGATTTATGTTACACAT
>CAZLGA010000023.1:0-28128 GCA_964559225.1 uncultured bacterium
ACCTACCCAACCTATTGAGATGCTGAAACGAGTTCAGCATGACATTGTTCAAGGGAGACAGTTCAGTGAGAAGCAGCAGTAGGCATTCACTTTGTCAGTGGAAATATGATATTTGTCTGTTTCCTGTCGAAGCATAAAAGTAAAGTTGAAATGAAAAAGCCATCTGTATCTAAATAAATCCAACTTATCCAATAATTCTAAACCAGAAACTGCTTAACAACACTCTTTAAACCAACCACCCCACAATCTTTGCCCATAAGTACAAAGGCACTAAACTGATGAATGCCTTCAGACACTCCTGCTCAATGGTATTCTGCCCAGAATCATCAACAAGATGAACAGCCACACGCCAAAAGAGGGGATTGCTCGTTATCACCCCCACCTTTTTCCTCCCCCATCAAAGTGGGAAGAAAAAGTGAGGAGGGCTCAGTAATGTTATCAGATTAGTGTCCAAAATTATGTGTAAAGTTTTCTTGAAAAAAATAAAAAAATGTATCTTTCCTTAGGGAAGGAGCATCGTTATGCTATCCTCTAAAATTTCCACACGAATATTGACATTACTGTCTAGTGCAAAACATTAAAGGTGTTTTATTGAATAATTATTGGATTATCAAGATTTATTGTATTTGCAAGGTATAAAACAGAAATCAAGGGTGAGAAAAAAATTCATTCGGCAGAGATGTGCCGTTATTTTATTCTTTTTAATCTTGCAGCAAATACACCATCTGTATTATAAAAACCGGGAAGAATCTTCAAATATGTATCCGCACTCGAAACAAATTCCTTTGCGGGTTCTAATTCAAAATTTTTATTTTCATTTAGAAACCGCTCTATTATTTCTTCATTTTCCCGGGGTAAAATACTGCAGGTTGAATATATTATGGAACCTCCAACCCTTAAAAAAGATGCAGCATTAGATAACAGATTGAATTGAAGATTAGCTAATCTTGCGAGCACCTTTTTATTTACCCTATCTTTCACTTCGGGCCTCTTCGCGATAACCCCTGAATTTGTACAAGGTGCATCCACAAGAATTTTATCAAAATCTTTCAATTGATAACGCCGACCGTCAGCAAGGATATATTTGATTATATTAAGCCCTAACCTTTCGGCGTTTTCTACAACGAGCTTCAATCGCTCACTACTCACTTCACTCGCAATAATTATGCCTTGATTATTCATCAATTCGGCAAGATAAGTAGTTTTACTACCCGGTGCGGAACAGATATCAACAATCTTGTCTCCGGGTTTAGGGTCAACAAGTTTACATATCATACCCTGTGCCTCATCATGTATAGAAATAAATCCCTGCTTTAGTAATGAATCATTGATAAGAGTGCCAAGTCTGTTTATTTTACGAAAATCTTCAAGCCAGTTTCCGGGACGAGATTCAATTCCCATTTCTTTTAATTTTTCCTCAATCATTTCTGGTTTTGCCCTCAATCTATTTATTCTAATATAAGGTGTGGGACGATTTTTGAACGATTCAATTATCCTTTCACCCTCAACTGGATAGGCTTCAAGTATTTTTCTCAAAACCCAAACCTGTGGTTCACGCATTGACCGAACTTTTTTATTACGAATCACGCCTCTTAATACTGCATTTATCAAAGACTTTTCTTTATGACTTCTGCCCAAATTTTCCGCTTCGTTGACAACAGCATAAACAGGAATGCGATCAAGGAAGAGATATTGATAAACTGCAAGGCGTAGAATATTTTTTAATATTGAATCTGCGGCATTGAAATCACCAATATAAGTCTCTTTGATTATCTGATCTATCTCTTCACGATGAAGCAAGGTGCCAAAGGCTATCTCATTTGCCAAGGCACGTTCATCTTCTGAAAGCTCGTCCCTTTCAATTATAAGTCCTAAGGCAACCTCCAGATTTATGCCTTGGTCAACCTCACACAGCGCGTTTAATGCTGCTTCGCGTGCATTCATATTTGCAACCTTTCTCCACTTTTTATTCGATAGCCATTTATAAAATCAATGGCGGCCATTACCCGGCGATTTTCAGGTTTTAAAGTCTTTAATATTATTGAACCATCTCCTGTGCCAATATAAACTTTTTTATTCTCAATATGAAAAACACCGGGCTCAATCTTCCTATCTCCAATCTCGGATTCAAGGATAATGAGCTCACTGTTACGGAAGTGAGTACGTGCACAAGGCACAGGATTCAACGCCCGAATCAAGTTATAAATCTTCTCGCTTTTATCGGTCCAATTGATAACAGTTTCTTCTTTTTTAATTTTAGGTGCATAAGTCATTTCAGACTCGTTTTGTTCCATAACCTGGTATTCATTATTTTCAATCGATTTCAGGGCCTCAATCACCATTTCTGCGCCAAGTAAAGAAAGTCTTTGAGACAGACTCCCATAGGTATCATTTTTATCAATTACTATTTCCTTTTGTAAAATTATCTTTCCGTGGTCTATCTTTTCATCCATAAAAAATATTGTTATTCCTGTTTTTATCTCTCCCGCCATAATTGCCCTTTGAATCGGTGCTGCGCCACGATATTTGGGCAAAAGTGAAGGATGGATGTTAATCCCCCCTTTTTTAGGAACCCTAAGAAGATCTCCACTCAGAATATATCCATAAGCTGAAAGAACAATGATATCAGGCGATATTAAAGCAAGATTTTCTATAAACGAAATCTCATTTGGATTTTCAGGGTCAAACAATTTTATATTATTTTCCACTGCCCATTTGCCTATTTCAGGCAAATCAACTGTTAAACCCCTTCCTTTCGGTTTCGGTTTTGAAATGACTACTCCCACAAGTCCATAATATTCATTTATCTTTTTTACGATAGGCAAAGAAAATTCTGTTGAACCAAAAAATACTATCTTCATACTCATTTTATATTTGATAAATAAATTTCCACTTTATCTTTCTCTTTTTCATTAACATAATCAATAAAAAGAACACCGTTTAAATGATCGTTTTCGTGTTGAATTGCCCTTGCTACAAGCCCATCTGCTTCAATTACAATCTTCTCATTAAACAGATTCTGATAATGTAGGATAAGTCGTTTATATCTCGGAATTTGGAGAAATAAACCAGGAAAACTTAAACATCCTTCTTCATCTTCCACGAGTTCTTCAATTTTTATAATCTTGGGATTGATAATTACTAAGGGCTCAGGTTTATCATCTTGGGGTTTAAGGTTTACGACAAATAGACTCCACAAAGCACCCACCTGGTTAGCTGCCAGACCTACACCATCATTATTAAGCATCGTTTCTATCATAGATTCAG
The DNA here is from genome assembly GCA_964559225.1 of uncultured bacterium. Taxonomy (GTDB): domain Bacteria; phylum Hydrothermota; class Tepidihabitantia; order SM23-42; family JAOAFX01; genus JAOAFX01. The sequence continues at coordinate 3,268 of CAZLGA010000023.1, forward strand.
CAAGATTATAAATCTCTTTCGTAATCTTCTCTACGGGTTTTGCTTTCTGTCTCAAAATGCTATCAGGATACTTTACAATAACCATTTTGACTCACCTAAACTTAAGTTTGGAAACATCTTAATCCATTCAATATATATCTACCTAATTCTATACTATTTGCTTTCCTCGGTAGAACCAACTTTAGAAACAATATGATTTTTATCAATATCAACCTTTACACCATCAGCAATTACAAGGCTAATAATATTATCCTTAACATTTGCAATAGTTCCATATATCCCTGACGATGTAATCACTCTATCACCCTTTTTAAGTGAATTAAGCAATTGCTGATGCTGTTTCTGCCTTCTCTGCTGAGGAAGAATCAGCAGAAAATAGAATACAACAAATATAAGAATTAATGGTAAAAGACTAAATAAAGGGTTTGTCTGACTTTGACCTGAACTCTGACCGTAAAGAAATTCCATTATGCTCCTTTGTCAATTATTATACTTAAAATTAGACAAAAGTCAACAAGTTTAGTTTATTTAATTCAATTTATTGACAATGGGCTAATTTGTTGTATAATTGAATATGCAATTACTATTTTGCTCGCGGGAAAGTCAATTGTTAAAGGAGTTAATGGCAATTGGAGTGGCACCTGAAGCATATTCAATATTTTTAAAAAAATCTGAATATCGGATAATTAAAATCGAAAATCTTTCACCTGCTCAAGCAAATATTTTGAAACAGATTGCTTTGATCTGTGGCAGCGATGTTGCAATACCAAAGGATGCATATTTTGGTTCGGAAAAAAGAAAAATCGATGTTCTCTTGTTTGCCAATTTGAGGGAAATTGAGAAAATTATCCACCGATTACAGGAACAGCCATGGATGGATCAAATTAGGAATCAATTGTGTGAAATAATCAGTCCTTTTGAAAAACCGATTTTAAAAATTGGAAACGAAGAAATAAAATTTAAACGTACCTATATAATGGGCATCATAAATATCAGCCCCGATTCTTTTTATAGTGGCAGTCGTTACACTACAATCTCAACAATAAAAAAAATTATTGCCGAAATGCAACAGGAAGGTGCAGATTTTATTGACATCGGTGCTGAATCAACAAGACCCGGGGCAAAAATGCTCAGTGGGAAAGAAGAGATCGAGAGATTAAAATCTGTTTTGCCAGCCGTTGTAAAATTTTCTCAAATTCCAATATCGGTTGATACCTACAAGGCAGAAACAGCAAAATATGCACTCGACCAGGGAGCAAAAATAATAAACGATATATCCGGCTTTGGATTTCATCGTCTCAATAAAAAACTCGCCCGTGTAATTGCACGATATAAAGCGGGTGTTGTTATAATGCATATTCAGGGCACGCCCCAAACAATGCAAATCAATCCTCAATACAAAAATCTTTTATCGGAAATGAAGGATTATTTTAAAAAAAAGATTGATTTTGCAATTCAGAATGGAATTGAATTAAACCGAATTATCATTGATCCGGGATTGGGTTTTGGCAAAAGATTGGAAGACAATTATGAAATAATTGAAAGGCTTGGCGAACTAAGGATATTTAAACGCCCTATTCTTGTCGGGCACTCACGTAAATCATTCATTGGCAACCCTTTCAATTTACCCCCTGAAGAAAGATTGGAAGGAACCCTTGCTGTGGAGGCATTACTGATAAAAAATGGTGCCTCAATCGTCCGCGTTCACGATGTTTTTGAAGCGAAGAAAGTGGCTCGGTTAATTGACAAAATCACGGAATGAAGTTATTTGGATTTCTCAAACTCAGCACTCTCGATATTCTTGACATTTTAATCGTGGCCATTTTAATATACCAGTTTTTAAGGTTTATAAAAGGAACTAAAGCAAATCCAATTTTAATTGGCATTCTAATAATATTTGCAGTATCTTTTATTGCGCGATGGTTTAATCTCCGAGCCCTTGCCTGGATAATGAATTCTATTCTCGCGGTCTGGGTTGTTGCCTTTGTCATACTTTTTCAGCCTGAAATAAGAAACGCACTTGCATTCATTGGCAGACAACGACCGCTGCGGTTTTTCCTTAAGGTTGAACCTTTTCCAACTGTGAGCGAAATAATAAAAGCCATCAAAAGACTTTCCGAACAGCGCCACGGCGCCTTAATTGTAATTCAAAGAAATGACAGTCTCAGTGATATAATTGAGTCTGGTAGTCGTATTGAGTCTTTAGTAAATTCAGATTTGATTCAAAGCATTTTCTTCCCGGACAATCCTTTGCACGATGGAGCATGTGTTATTCAGGGAGACAGGATTATCGCTGCTGCGTGTATCCTTCCGTTAAGTGAAAATCCAGATATCGGTGGCAAATTTGGTTTGAGACACCGTGCCGCCCTGGGAATTGTCGAACATACAGACGCATTTTGTATCGTGGTCTCTGAAGAGACCGGAAGAATCTCTTTTGCATACAGAAGTAAACTTATCACTCGTGTCTCTGCTGATACCCTGGCAAAAACATTAAGAAAGGTCATTAAAGAATAGGTTCTGGAACGCCGTCTTTTATCAAAACAAAATCTTACTCGAATAAATTTCTGATTTTCAGGATAGTAATAGAAGTTCTGGGTGGTGTTAGTCCGTTAGGAAAATAAAGATTTTGGGAAAGGCTTGGGAAAAACTAAATTGTATAGTTTCGTGCCAACATAATATCGCAACCGAAGATACAACTATAAGTTCGCAACTTTCTGCCCCTTTACTTCTTAAGAGTCTACTCGTTATGCCCAGTTTCAGCCATCGGTGTAAATTTACTTTCGCTTTTTAAAGCCGTAAATTTCGCCTCAGGGGTCATACCAAGCTCCCGATGGTGTTGCTTCACTCAGACCACCTGCAAATCGGCTTTGTCTTTTTTGTATTCAAAAAAGCGCGAGTTGCCATGACGAATATAGGAATACTTCTCATCGTTGTCATAGTAAAGTGCAACGAATTTACCATAGCGTTTAACAATTCCCTTAAGTAGTTCAAAATGCTCGTCAATTGTATCTTTTTCTACTAACTTAGCGGCCAGGCAGAGACGACTGCAATCATCTTGCCCACCGCATAAACACCCTGCTTAATCAACAGTTGAAGTTGCGATTTTAAAGTTGGAAAATAAGTTGCTATTTTCAAGTTGGAACGACAAGTATAGTTGACATTAGAATAGATTTTTATATAATGTATGTTATGAAGATGGTTGATGAGAAACAAAGATTTCATTTGTTGGGAAGAATAGACCGAATATTAGGTTCGTCGTTTAATTTGAGCAAGGTTATAAGAATGATTTATAAAGAAATAAGCAGAGTAATGGACACGAGTAATTTTTATATTGCGATTTATAATCGCCAATATAATACAATTAAATTTGAAATTTATACTATTGAAGGTAAAGAAACTCAACCGTTTTCCCGACCATTATCAGGCGGATTGACGGAGTATGTGATTAAGTCTAAAAAACCACTGCTTATAAACAGGAATTTGCAAAAAAAATGTAGGCAACTTGGCATCACTCCTATTGGTAGAAATGCCTACAGTTGGCTTGGTGTCCCGATGATATATAAGGGGATTGTAGAAGGAGTGATGGCTGTACAGGATTATCAAAAAGAGAATGCATATAGTTGGGAAGACGAATTATTTTTAAGTAATATAGCAGTAAAGGCAGCGGTGGTAATTGCTAATACCAGACTCGTTGAAGAAGAAATGAAACGGGCAAAAGAGCTTTCAATGCTTAACAAAATTGTCCATCGTTTAACCCGCAGTTTAAATATCCAGGAAATCTGTGAAAGTGTGACTGAATCCATTCTTGAATATTTTAAAAAATTCAATGTTGCAATATTTTTAAAGGAAGGCAATGAGCTGGTACTAAAAAAACTTTCTCGCGGATTTAAAGATGAAGTGCCGAGGGATTTGCGCATGAAATTTGGTCAGGGTATAGTTGGCTCTGCGGCTCAGTCCGAAGAGATAGTGATAGTTAATGATGTTTCGGCAGATAAACGATATATTTCCTTTGGGCAGACCTCCACAAAATCCGAGGTTGCAATCCCATTAAAAATTGGAAAAAAACTTTGCGGGATACTTGATATCCAGTGCAATGAAATAGATGCCTTTGATATTGATACAGTTCGGATTCTGGAACTGATTGCAGACCGCTTGAGTGTGGCTTTTCAAAATGCAAAATTGTATGAAGAGGCAGTAGCGAGGAGTCGTGAGTTATCAGTATCATTCACGATTGCCCAATCATTGATATCTACTCTTGATCTAGATGATGTTTTAAATCGTATTCTTGATGTTATCCGTAGTAATTTTGGATATGAAAATTGTGCTATTCTACTTGTGGATAAAAAGACCAATGAACTATATGTCCGGGCTTCAAGTGGTTATCCGGAATATGTAGTAAAGAATATCCGCTTGAGTATCAACAAAAGGGAAGGTATTACGGCTTATGTTGCTGCGACCGGTAAGCCATACTACGCCTCGGACGTGAGTAAGACGCCATTTTATGTAATGGTTAAAAAGACTATCAAATCAGAGGCTGCGGTTCCGTTGATTGTGCGTGGAAGTGTAATTGGAGTTTTGGATATCGAAAGTGAAAAATTGAACGCTTTTACTGATAAGGATATGAGAATGTTTAGTGTCTTTGCATCCCAGGCCGCAATAGCAATTGAAAATGCCCGTCTCTATAATGAGACAAAGGAATTGTCTCTCACTGATTCTTTAACCAAAATCGCCAATCGCAGACATTTTGATTTGATATTAGAAAACGAACTAAAGCGCGGCAGGGGATATGCGCGCTATGTTAGTCTGGCGATGATTGATATCGACCATTTTAAAAATTTTAATGATAAATATGGTCATCAAGCAGGAGACCAACTTTTGGTATCAATTGCATCAAAATTAAAAAGCACAGTGCGGGATACCGACCTTGTAGCAAGATATGGGGGAGAAGAATTTGTTATAATTTTCCCTGAAACTGCTAATAATGCGGCGATGAAAGTTTGTGAGCGGGTCAGGACTGCGATTGAAAATAATTATATAACTTTTAAAAAATATGGCAAAATTGGAACGACTGTTTCCATTGGTTTAGCAACATATCCGCAATCAGCCCAGACAGCTCAGGAATTAATACAGAAAGCAGACCTTGCATTGTATAGAGCGAAGAAATTAGGTAGAAATCGCGTAGAGACAATATCCTAATACTATAAAAAATAGTTTTCTTTTTTATTTGTATTTCTTTGACCACAAGAATCTCATATTTTTATTTTTTCAATGCGGGTTGAAAGAAAGGCATTTTTATAGGGTTTTATTTTGGCAACAAAGCAGTTAGGAGTGGTTCATAAAATTGATTTATTCAACTTTTTAGGGATTCTCCTTATATTTCTATGCCCGTCGCTCGGATTTTGGGTTTTACAATTCATGAGCGATTTTTTGATTGTAATAGTTATTGCGGTTATCGTGAATTATTAGGCATTTCTTATTCAGAAAATATAATAAATGTGCTATTGATATCTTGCGATGATTGCTTCTAATTCTTCTTGATATTGTATTAAAACTTTTCTTGATTTACTCCCCTGGAATGGTTCAACGATTCCTGCGGCTTCAAGTTGGTCTATTATTCTGCCCGCACGTGCATAACCAAGATTTAGCCTTCTTTGTAACAAAGATACACTTGCTACCTGATGTCTGAATACGAGTCTTGCTGCTTCAGGAAACATTGGGTCAACTTTACCTTCACCTATTTCTGCGGTGGCAGTCTCTTCTATTAAAACTTCACCCAATTTAGGGTAATATCCAGATTCAATAATCTGGTCTATTTTTTCCTTGGGCATAATATTCATTAAGGATTTTTTCTTTTCATCAAAGGCAGGATCATCCTGGTCAATAAAGACTGTCCATAGTTCTTCATCAAGAATTGTTGTTACTAATTCATTAAGGTCTTCTTCAAGGTCTTTCAATAATGCTACAAGATATTGGTGGGCAATCAATCTGCTTATTCCACATACTTCATCGGTGGAAATATAAGCGCCGTGCAATCTTATTGGTGTTCCTTTGCCCGGAGGTAGAAATAGCATATCACCCCTGCCTAATAATGATTCCGCGCCATTCATATCAAGGATTGTTCTGGAATCAGTTTTAGAAGCAACCTGAAATGCTATCCTGCAGGGGAAATTTGCCTTTATAAGTCCGGTTATTACATCAACCGATGGTCTTTGTGTTGCAAGTATGAGATGGATACCGACAGCCCTTGACATTTGGGCAAGTCGTGTGATATTTTCTTCAATTTCACTCGGTGCTGTGAGCATCAAATCCGCGAGTTCATCAACAATTACTAAAATATAAGGTTTTACATCACCATTTTTCTTTCTCATTTTTTCATTATATCCATCAATATCCCGAACATTTTCTCGTGCAAAATCACGATACCGTGATTCCATTATACCTACCAGTGCCTCAAGTTCTTCAACCGCATCTTTGGGCTCAGTTATTGCTTTGCGTAAAAGATGAGGAATGGAATTATACATAGGTAATTCAAGCCGTTTGGGATCAATCATCAAAAATCTCACATCCCGGTATGTAGTGTGATAAAGAAGACTTACAATAATCGTGTTAATACAAACACTTTTTCCAGAACCTGTGGTTCCGGCAACAAGCATGTGGGGCATTGTTGAGATGTCGTCGCTTACAGGATTACCAGTAATATCTTCGCCTAATACTATTGCAAGGGGTGAAGGGTTATTGTCAAAATTAGGGTCAAGGAGGCAATTTTTTAAATATACAAGACTCCGCTCTTTATTTGGAACTTCAATCCCTACGGCTGATTTTCCGGGAATAGGTGCAACAATCCTCACTCTCGTTGCTTTTAATGCGAGTGCAAGGTCATTATCAAGATTGGCTATCTTGCTGACCTTTATTCCTGGAGCAGGTTCAAATTCAAATCTTGTAATCACCGGTCCGGATTCAAAGTTTACAACTTTTCCTTGAACATCGAATTCAGCCAACCGCTGCTCTAATATTTCAGATTCTTTTTTCAAAATTTCTGTATCAACTCCAACCTTTTTTGTCGGTTCAGCAAGGATATGCAAAAATTCTGTTTTAAAATCAATTTTAGGAATTTCTTTTTTCTTTTTGATTCGTATTCTTTTTTCTTTTGCTACCTGCTCATTTGATACTTCCTCAAAATCGGTCTTAATTTTTTTATCGGGTATTTCAATCTCTTTTTCCTCAATTTTAGGTGGTGTTTCTTGGGTTTGTTTCTGGGGAATGATGAATTTTCTTATTGTCATAAAGATAATTACAAGAATGCCAAATGCTATAATGATGTATGTTCCCGGATACCCGAAGTACTTTAACAGAAAGTCTTTGATTATAGTTCCGATAAATCCGCCGCTATCAACATTTTTATAAGGTGTCCATTTTAAAAAAAGAGAAAGGGTTATATCGATAATCACACCAATAGGTATCAAATATAAAAGGTGATAACCGTCTTTTTTCTCTTTTTCAAAAAGATACAGATACCCGAAATATAAAAACAAACCTGGTATGACAAAAAAATAAAAGCCAATTATTGAAAATGTCCAGAGGGATATGTAATACCCAAAAAGTCCACCGAAATTCTTATACCTTTCTTCAGGAAATAACAAAAAGGAAATCTGGGATATTAAAAAAAGAATACATAAGAATAAAGAGATAATGCCCGAAAGTTTTCTTTTCTTTTTTTCTTCAAGGAAACGGGAGACATAAATCAGAACGGCACAAGCAAGCGTTAATATTACTATTGCGATAACAAGCGCCAGAACTTGCATATTTTATTTTACCTAAAATCATACCATTGTCAAGTTATTATTGAGTTGACTTCAGTTTATTCTTATATTTCACAATTTCTACTTCCTGCTCATTATACATATAGCACCGGGAGAAATATAAGCAGAATATTCTATTAACATTTTGCCCGGCATTATTTTTCAGCAAATTGATTTATTTTCGAATTTCCTCAAAATGGTATTAATAATTCTGTTTGTTGCTTTTAAACAGCGAGATATTCTTGGAAAATAGTTTTGATTTTCTGCATAATAGGTACTGAATTAGTGTTCCTAAAAGTATATATGTAAAAGGGAGGAGTAAAAAACGAAAGCGCATATTTTCACCGGTTTCTGCTATATTGCCAACGATTGTTACATATAGAATATTGAACATAATAAAAGAGAGCAGAATTTTTTGGGGTTTGGCAATTATTGACAAACTTTTACCTTTGAATAAGAGTAAAAATCCCCACAAATATATTATGGGTAAGTAGATATAAAGTAGATTTAAGTGGATAATATCTTTCTGATTGAAACTATTTACATATATTTTATACCAGAATTTTACCAAAAAACCACCCAATAGATAATATTCATAAAGATTAACCAATTTACTAATTGCTTTGCGATTATTCCCTTTGATTATTGTGCTATCACAACAGGGTTTAAAATGGGCATAAAGTGCCTTTGCAACAGATAAAAGATAGTATTGGGGATATTTAACAATAAGAAATTTTGCTACCCTGAGATACTCTTCTGAAATCTTGATATAGGCTATATGATTAAAATTGGCTATTCCCGATTCCTTATATTTTCTATCAAGGGCAGTAATTCCAGTCGTTGTATCAAAATTTGCACACTTCTGATATTCTTCAGGGTTACGGAATGGTAATAAAAGCGTAATCTCTGATATTTTTTTGTTGTCAAGGAGTTCTGTTATTCTATCACGAGGAATGGTCCAGGTCATTTTTATAAGATTCATCCCAACCCATGAACTTAGATTAAATTGTTTGAAGATTAAATAATTTTTGAAATAAAAGGCGAAGACCAAAACAAGCGGAATAGCAGAGGCAAGAATAATTTTTTTAAAATCCTCGCGAAAAGTAATTATAAACCAGAGTAGAATGATAATAAACCATAGCCAATGGAATATTGCTCTTAAAAGGATCTGGAAACTCAAAAAAAGGAATAAAAGAAACAGATAGAGATATCTCTTGTTCTTCAAATAATTATGCAAAAGATACAAAGATATTAAAAGAATTAACGCCGAGGGATATTCATAGAAAAGCCAATTTTCATAAAGAATTACAGGTGGGCTTGATACAAAAAATATGCAAATAATAAGGGTAATAACCTTTGATATATTTAGTTCAATCAGTAACTTACATAAAATCAAAACCATTATCAAACCTGATGACATATAGATTGAATGAAAAATAAGATGGGAATTTTTAGGTGAGAGGTTAAGTACTATCCCCAATAAGAGATTGAAAAAGGGGGGCTGGATGTGCAGATAAATGATGCTTCTGAATAAGTCGTTTTTCAAATCAACAGGCTCAAGAAACTGATAGAACCAGGAAAGGGGAGAGACATCAAATCTAATCCCGAGCAAATAAAAAACTATACGAGAGAAAATAAAATATAGAATCAATAGCATAACGCATTTTTTGTATTCCGGTTCCTGCCTCATATTGTTTCATTATAACTTTTTTTGGATTACTGTCAATTATTCACAAGTTGTTTAAATCCGCTATTCTTGACATTTAACAATATTGATATATACTTCAGTATGAAAAAAATTGTTGTGATTCTGTCCTTGTTTGTGCTTTTTTGTAATGGATATGCTCAAAAATATCATACTACATGGAGGTTATTTTTTAATCCGATAGGTGCGAGTGGTATTGTACCCGGGCATATTGATTATAGAATTGTTGACCTTGCTGTTGTTTATAAATATTTTGGTCTTGGAACAAAAGGTTTTAGAGTAATACACAATGGAGATTTTTCTTCTGACAGTGTTGCTCTCGCAGGATTCATTGCCCCTTTATATATCTATTTTGTGCCATTTGCTGCCCAAAGAAAATCTTTTGAGATAACCCCATTGGTCACTTATTTGTATTCAGGACTCAGTGGGTGGGGATTCCAAAATGGAATGCTCATTGATTTTGGTGTGGGTGTGTCGCTCTATTTTTTGAGTTTTCGCATAGGGTTTAATGCATTAAGAACCGAAAGCAGACTATTCTTTGATGTTGATGACCCAGGGTTTAATGATTTTCCAATAAACTGGAAAAGCGTATATCTATCTCTTGATTTGTTTCCAGGATACTGGATGTCATTGAAGGCAAAGAAGATTGAATAGGAAAAATTAAGTTAAAGGAGGAAAAATGGCATATAAAAACATAATCATTGAAATTACAGATAAAATTGCTATTTTGAAGGTTAATAGACCAGAGGTTTTGAATGCTGTGAATACCGAGACAATCTTAGAGATTGAATCGGCAATGAAGGAATTTAACGAAAATAAAAATGTGCGGGTCATAATAATCACGGGTGAAGGGAAATCATTTGTTTCAGGCTCAGATATTTCAAGGCTTGCCCAGATGGATTCATTGCAGGCAAGGGAATATAGCCAGATAGGGCAGAGGGTTTTAGCTTTTATTGAAAATATGGAAAAACCCGTGATTGCAGCAGTGAACGGTTATGCACTTGGTTCCGGGTGTGAGATTGCGATGGCATGCGACATAAGAATTGCATCTGAAAAGGCAAAATTTGGTCAACCTGAAGTTAAACTCGGTTTAATTCCAGGTCATGCTGGAACGCAGAGACTTGCGCGACTTGTTGGTATTGGCAGGGCAAAGGAGTTGATTTTCACCGGTGATTTTATTGATGCTCAAGAGTCATACAGGATTGGACTTGTGAATAAGGTTGTTTCTGCTGAAAATTTAATTGAAGAGGCAAAGAATATGGCTAAGAAAATTATTGAAAATGCAGGTTCAAATGCGGTGAAGATTGCCAAGACAGTATTGAATCGCGGAATTGATGCTAATCTGCAGACTGCGAATTCTTATGAGACTGAGGCATTCAGTATGCTATTTTCTACAGAAGAAGCAAAAGAAGGGATGAAGGCATTTTTGGAAAAGAGAAAGCCAAACTGGTAGACTTGTTGAATAGTTATTCAGTATAATAACCAAACATAATAGAAGACACACCTTTTTTTATTTCAAGACTAATGTATATTGCCGTTTACATCGCTTTCTTGACATTTGTGGTTTTTTTGCTATAATCACCATGAAGGAGGCAACTACTATGAGACCTTTTAGAAATGAGAAATACACGGATTTTACATTACCCGAAAATAGAAAAAAGATGGAGAAAACCCTTGCCGAAGTCGAATCACAATTTGGCAGGGAATATGACCTTATAATTGGTGGCGAAAGGATAAAAACTCAGAATAAATTAATTTCCTATAATCCATCAAAAAAAGACCAGGTTGTTGGGGTTTTTCAAAAGGCAGATGAAAAGATTGCCGAAAAGGCAATGGATGCTGCACTTGAAACATTCAAGACCTGGCAATATACCCCTGCAAAGGTCAGGGCAAATTATCTATTTAAAATGGCATCTATTATGCGCAAAAGGCGCCTTGAGCTTGATTCCTGGCTTGTTTTTGAAGCAGGTAAAAACTGGAATGAAGCAGATGCAGATATTGCCGAAGCGATTGATTTCTGTGAATATTATGGAAGAGAAGCCCTACGCTATGATAAAGGTCCGAAGCTCCTTCAGTATCCAGGTGAGAAGGATGTGCAGGTATATATTCCATTGGGTGTTGGTATTGTCATTCCACCCTGGAATTTTCCAATGGCGATTTTGACCGGAATGACCACTGCTGCATTTGTGAGCGGAAATACAGTTATTTTGAAACCATCAAGTGATACTCCAACAATTGCCTATAAATTCATGGAAGTTGTTGAGGAAGCAGGTGTTCCACCTGGAGTTGTCAATTTTATGACTGGTCCAGGTGCACTTGCGGGTGATTATCTTGTGCGCCATCCCAAAACAAGATTTATTGCATTTACAGGTTCAAAAGAAGTTGGTTTGCGCATTGTTGAGCAGGCAGCAAAGACCCAGCCTGGACAGATATGGATAAAAAGGGTTGTTGCTGAAATGGGCGGCAAAGATGCTATCGTAGTTGATTCAGAGGCAGATATTGATAGTGCGGTAACTGGTGTTCTTGTTTCTGCATTTGGTTATCAGGGGCAGAAATGCTCTGCTTGTTCAAGGCTGATTCTGGATGACAAAATTTATGAAAAATTTATGGAGAAGTTTATCCCGAGGGTTGAGGCGATAAAAGTTGGACCAGTAAAATACTTTGAGAATTATATGGGACCTGTGGTAAGCCAGAGTGCATACGATTCAATCATGGAATATATAAAGATTGGTAAATCCGAAGGTAGACTTGTTTGTGGCGGCGAACCAGCGGGCGACGACGGATGGTTTATACGACCGACAGTCATTGAGATTGATAGTCCGAAGGCAAGGATATTTCAGGAAGAGATATTCGGACCTGTACTTGCAGTGATAAGGGCAAAGGATTATGACCATGCAATAGAACTTGCCAATGATTCTGAATATGGTTTGACTGGAGCTGTCTATACTAAAAATCGCAAGAAGATTGAAAAGGCAAAGAGAGAGTTCTTTGTTGGCAACCTTTATATCAATCGTAAGTGCACTGGTGCCTTGGTTGGAGTCCATCCGTTTGGTGGATTTAATATGTCAGGAACAGATTCTAAGGCAGGTGGTCCTGATTACTTGTTGCTGTTCACCCAGGCAAAGGCAATTGCTGAATATTTGGGCACCAAAAAGAAGAAGAAATGACAAATAAAGAGATAACTAGAGAGATAAAAAAGAATGATATAAGATTCATTGACCTCTGGTTTTCAGATATCCTGGGGTCAATCAAAAATGTTACGATTACAATAAACGAACTTGATAAGGCACTCACCGATGGGATATGGTTTGATGGGTCATCAGTAGAAGGATTTGGAAGAATCTGCGAGAGTGATATGTTCTTAAGACCTGACCTGAATACCTTTAGGATAATGCCCTGGAGTGAAGAAAAGACTGCGCGATTTATCTGTGATGTTTATGGTCCTGACCATAGGCCTTCTGCTGTTGACCCGCGCGGACTATTAAAAAAGGTGCTTGTGGGAATTGAGAAAAACGGAATGGAGTTTAATGCAGGTGCTGAACTTGAATTCTATCTATTCCAACGCGATGGTTCAAAGATAACACCTTTATTACATGACCAGGTTGGATATTTTGACCTTGGAGGCGACCTCGCATTGCGTGTTCGCAAACAAATGTGCGAAAAACTTGCTGAATTTGGTATTGTTGTTGAGGCTGGGCACCATGAAGTTGGAAAAAGCCAACATGAGATTGATTTGCGATATACCGATGCGCTTCAACTGGCTGATAATATCCTGACTGCAAAGATGGTGATAAAAAGGATTGCCGAAGAGCATAATCTCTATGCTACATTTATGCCCAAGCCTATTTTTGGAATGGCGGGTTGTGGAATGCATACGCACCAGAGCATATTTAAAAATGGGAAGAATATCTTTGCTAACCCCAAGGACGATTATGGGTTGTCAGAGATTGCCTACCATTATCTTGCAGGGCTTCTAACCCATATAAAAGAAATTTCTGCAGTAATATCACCGATTGTGAATTCTTACAAGAGGCTTGTATCGGGTTTTGAGGCACCGGTCTATATCTGTTGGGGACGAATGAACCGTTCAGCATTAGTACGTGTTCCCCAGATTACAAGGAATAGATTGAGTAGCACCCGTCTTGAGCTTCGTTCTGTTGACCCCTGCACGAACCCTTATTTAGCATTCAGTGTTATCCTTGAGTCAGGCATGGATGGTGTGAAAAGAAAACTGAAACCACCAAAATCCGTTGAAGAAGATGTATATCATCTTGAGAGTATAGATCTGCAATCAAAGGGGATAGATGTTCTTCCGAGGTCGTTATGGGAGGCATTGCAGTACTATCATACGAGCAGTCTTGTTAAGAAGGTATTTGGTGACTTGCTATTTGAAAAATACTACGAGATAAAATTGCGAGAATGGAACGAATACTCAATCCAGGTCTCAAAATGGGAGATTGATAAATATTTAGAGATATATTAAAAAATTAACAACAACGCTTCGGTTCTACCTGTAAAAAGGGGGGATTTTATATCCCCCTTTTCACTAATTGTTTTTTCGGAAGGAGTGTTTTCCTAACCGTGACTATTTGGTTTATCTGGTTTATTTTCTCTTTCTGGTCTTTTTGGTTTATTGCGCTTTTCCGTTTTTGCGGTAAATGGTACAGGTAAAAGCGCAATTACTTAGAATTTTGGTGGCCCCTACTAAAAGATTCTTTGTATCTTGAATTTTTTAAAAATCTGTATAGACTACTATATGATTGCGGTCATTGACTTCGGCTCCCAATATACCCAGTTGATTGCCCGCAGGGTAAGGGAATGCGGGGTATATTCTGAGATATTCAGTTGTTTTATAGATAAATTAAATACTGATAATCTTGAGGGAATTATCCTTTCCGGAGGTCCAGGGAGTGTTTACGAAACGAATATCAAATCATTCAAACATTTTTTTGAATATAATGTGCCTGTTTTAGGGATATGTTATGGTATGCAATTGACTGCCCAGATGTTTGGTGGTAAGGTGGAACATACAAGATGTCGTGAATATGGTCCTGCTGAGATTAAGATTAGAGAAAACTTTCTTTTTGAAGACCTACCCGTTAGATTCAAGGTCTGGATGAGCCATGGTGATTCAGTGATTAAATTGCCTGCTGATGCCAAAATAATTGCATCAACAGATACTACGCCCATTGCTGGCTTCCAGTTGAAAAATTTTTATGGTGTTCAATTCCATCCTGAAGTTAGACATACACAATTTGGGACGAAGATAATAAACAATTATTTATATAAGGTCTGCAAGGCGGAAAAGACCTGGTCAATGGGGAGGTTTATAACCGAAAAGATAAGGGAAATAAGAGATACCCTCGGTGGTAAAAGGGCAATCTGTGCAATAAGTGGTGGAATTGATTCTACTGTAGCTGGTGTGCTGACATCCAAGGCAATCGGCAACAAATTTGTTGGCATATTTGTTGACAATGGTTTGTTAAGACATAATGAACGCGAAGAGGTTAAAAAAAATTTGAAAAATAGAATGAATTTGATAGTTGTTGATGCAAGGAAGAGATTTTTGAATAAATTGAATGGAATTAAAGAGCCTGAACAAAAACGTAAAATTATCGGTAATGAGTTCGTAAGAATATTTGAAGAAGAAGCGAGAAAAATAAAAGGTGTTGAATATTTAGTTCAAGGCACATTATATCCTGATGTGATAGAATCCGGTAGGGGAATTGGACCATCCGCAGTCATAAAAAGCCATCATAATGTGGGTGGGCTCCCTGAAAAGATGCATTTGAAGATTATTGAACCATTAAGGAATCTATTTAAAGACGAGGTGCGTGAAATAGCAAGAAGATTGAGGATGCCAAAAACATTTATCCAAAGAAAGCCATTTCCAGGTCCTGGTCTTGCGGTTAGGATTGTGGGTGATATTACAGAAAAAAGGCTTGAGATTTTACGACAGGCAGATAAAATATTGCAGGAAGAAGCAGAAAAATTAAAGAATTATAATGATATATGGCAGATATTTGCAGTGCTTTTACCCTTGGGAAGTGTGGGTGTAATGGGTGACAAAAGGACTTATGAGAATGTCTGTGCAATTAGGGCAGTCTATAGTGAAGATGGTATGACTGCGGACTGGGTGCAATTACCGGATGAATTTTTAAGAAAGGTTTCGCGCAGGATAACAAATGAAGTAAAAGGTGTGAATAGAGTGGTTTATGATATAACATCAAAACCGCCCGCAACAATAGAATGGGAGTAATATGTGTGGTATAATCGGGATAATTGGTAAGGGAAGGGCAATTGACTATATCTATTCCGGGTT
This sequence comes from uncultured bacterium, assembly GCA_964559225.1. GTDB lineage: Bacteria > Hydrothermota > Tepidihabitantia > SM23-42 > JAOAFX01 > JAOAFX01. Next base: position 19,094 of record CAZLGA010000023.1, read on the forward strand.
GATTGCATTGCAACATAGGGGACAGGATGCGGCGGGCGCGGTAACATACGAGCAAACTTTCCATTTGAAAAAAGGACAGGGACTCGTCACCAATGTTTTCAATCCCAAAAACATTGCCCGTCTTGATGGGAATATCGGTATCGGCCATGTGCGTTATCCCACAGTTGGACCGGGTGGTATTGAAGATGCCCAGCCGTTTGTATTAACAGTTCCTTATGGTATTGCACTGGCACATAATGGGAATCTGGTCAACTATTTTGATTTAAGGAAAGAAATAATTGAAAATGATTTGCGTTATTTGAATTCAAACTGTGATGCTGAAATCATATTAAATATTCTTTCAATAGAACTTTCAAAAATGGATTTAAGAGAGTTCAGTCCAGAGTTGTTGTTTGGTGCACTTAAAAGAGTTTATGAAAAATTAATTGGTAGTTTTGCTGTGGTATGTATCATAGCGGGTAAAGGGCTTCTTGCATTCCGGGATAAAAATGGAATAAAACCCCTGGTTTTTGCTCCGAATGCTAATGGATATACATTTGCCTCAGAAAGTGTTGCACTTGATATGCTTGGATATTCAGAATTTAAAGATGTAGCACCTGGTGAAGCGCTATTTATCGATGCAAATAAAAATTTATTTTCAAAAAAGATTTGTGAAGGGAAGAAGGCAACCTGTATATTTGAATATGTATACTTTTCACGGCCGGATTCAGTGATTGACGGACTCGGTGTTTATGAGGCAAGATTAAGGCTTGGAGAAGAACTTGGAAAAGAATGTTTGAAATTCAATATTAAGCCTGATGTCGTGGTTCCTGTTCCTGATACGGCAAGGGGCTCAGCCCAGATGGTTGCAGAAGTTTTGAGAGTAAAACATCGTGAAGGTTTGATAAAAAATCGTTATATACATAGAACATTCATTATGCCCACCCAAGAGAAAAGGATTGAATCGGTACGGATGAAATTGAATGTAATAAAATCAGAGATTAAGAATAAAAAAGTTTTACTCATAGATGATTCAATCGTTCGAGGCAATACATCCAGAGAGATAATTGAATTAATTCGCGGTGCCGGCGCAAAAGAAGTTTATTACGGTGTATATTCACCGCCTTTAAAATATCCCTGTGTCTATGGTATAGATATGCAGACCAAGGGTGAATTTATTGCTCGGAATAAATCAGTTGAAGAAATAAAAAAGGCAATAGGTGCGGACGCTTTAATATATCAATCCCTGGAAGGATTAATAAAAGGTGTGGGGATGGGTGATACAGGCTTTTGCACCGCCTGTTTCACCGGAAATTATCCTACTGCGATATCAGAAAAATTTTTGGAAAAGATTGAGAAAGATAGAATAAAAAAGGCAAATTAGGATAATTTAGGGCAGAGAAAAGGGTTGTAAATGTAAACCTAAAGGATAACTATATATTGAATAGATTAGACTTAACTGTGCAATACCTTGCGTCACAGCCGAAGATAACTTATAAATTACTTTTTTGATTTTTCCGGGAGCGTATTTATTATATAAAGCAGATTTTATATACCTTCTCGCATTTTTTATGCTTTTTACTCTTTTTTATTTAATTGTCTTTAAAACGAATACCACTTGAAATTTTTCTTTATTTGAGTATTATCTTTCATGGCGAGCTTATACTTTCTTGATTTTCGTAAAAAACAGAAAGAAGATTTCTTAAAGATGCTGGAAAAACTGATAGAATATGCCGGAGGGCTCAAGATAATAGAAAAAGATAAGATTGTAGCGGTGAAAACACATTTTGGTGAAGATGGGAATATAAATTTTGTCAGTCCTTTATATGTACGCCGGATTGTCGAGTTGATTAAAAAATCTGGTGGAAGAGCTTTTCTGATTGATACCACAACCCTTTATTCAGGAAGAAGATTTAAAGGTGACACTCATATTGAACTTGCCAAAGAACATGGTTTTGATTTTGCACCGATTATAATAGGTGACGGAATATATGGCGATGAATACTATGAGATAAATGGCTCAAAGATTGCACGGGCTTTTAAGAATATTGATACGATATTTTGCATCAGCCATTTCAAGGGACATTTAGTCACAGGTTTTGGCGGAGCATTGAAAAACTTAGGAATGGGTTTTGCCTCAAAAGGCGGCAAACTTCAATTACATTCTCGTTCTCGCCCCTATGTGGAAAGGGAAAAATGCAATTTTTGTTTAAAGTGTTATGAATACTGTGCTTATAACGCAATCGAGAAAAACAAGAAGACGGTTCAAATAAACCAGAACAAATGTAGTGGCTGTGCGGGATGTATGTCTATCTGTTCTCAAAGGGCAATTAGGTTTTCCTGGAGCGCTGTATCAGATGAAGTCCAAAAAGGAATTGCCCAGTATTCAGCAAATTGTGTAAGAGGCACAAAGATTTTTTATCTTAATTTTATCATAAACATCACACCTGATTGTGATTGCCTCCATACATCTGAGCCACCAATCTGTCCGGATGTAGGTATCCTTGCCGGGTTTGACCCGGTTGCCATTGACCGTGCTTCATATGATATGGTGAAAAATGAAATTGATAAATTGCGTCCAGATATAGATGCTCAGGTTCAATTATTTTATGGGGAGAAATTTGGTGCAGGGGAGCGTAATTATGAAATCAAAACTATATCAATTTAAGAAGAAGATAAAAGACCTTGAAACCTTGATTGATACATCGCTTGTATTTTCTTCAACCCTAAATATTGACGCCTTATTGAATATCATTTTGCAAAAGGCAGAAGAACTTATGGACGCTGAGGCGTCAAGTGTATTCCGTGTTGATGAAGAAAAGAATGAATTATATTTTATCACTGCCCGCGGTGAAAAAGGTAAAGAAGTAAAAGAGATTCGAATTCCAATGGGAAAGGGTATTGTTGGTTGGGTTGCCCAGCACAAAAAACCACTACTTGTTTCCGATGTCACAAAAGACCCACGATGGTTCAGCGGTGTTGATAAGAAGACGAAATTTGTGACCCGTTCAATTCTGGCTGTTCCACTTATGGTTAAAGGTAAGATTATAGGTGTTGCTGAAGTTTTAAATAAAAGAGGTAATAAGCAATTTAATGAAGATGATTTAGAAATGTACAAGGCGCTTGCAAACCAGATGGCTATTGCTATTGAGAATGCATCTCTGTATAAAGAACTCGATGAGCTATTTTTATCTTCTATTAGAGCAATTGTTGAGGCGATAGATGCTAAAGACCCGTATACGAAAGGACATTCGGCTCGTGTTGTTGAATATGCATTGTTGATTGGTGAAGGGCTTGAACTTGACAAAGAAGCGTTGAAAGATCTTGAATTGTCAGCAGTGCTGCATGATGTAGGGAAGATTGGTATACCGGATCGAATACTTTCTAAACCAGGACTTTTGAATGAAGAGGAATATTCATATATGAAACGCCACCCTGAATTTGGTGCTGAAATCATTGAACCCATAAAAAAACTTAAAATTCTTGTCCCTAATATTCTCCATCACCATGAAAAATACGACGGCACAGGTTATCCAATGGGATTGAGGGGAGACAAGATTCCACTAAGTGCAAGGATTATTGCGATTGCGGATTCATTTGATGCTATGACATCAAACCGTCCTTATCGTCCCAGAATGGAATTAAATGTTGCGCTGGGTGAAATAAAGAAGAATCGAAAAACCCAGTTCGACCCTAAAATTGCGGATGTTTTTATCAGAACAATCGAGCAACAATTTAAATGAACAGAATTTTGACAAGTATTTTGACCTCTATCGCTGTTATCGTTGCGGTAAATGTTATCTGCCTTTATAAACCTTTTTATCAGCCTTTTGACCAGAAGATTTATGATTTTAAATACCGTATTACGATTTCTGAAAGGCCCATAGAAGATATTGTGGTTATTGATATTGATGAGGTTAGTTTAGAAAAATTAGGTCGTTATCAGAATTGGCCCAGAGCGTATTTTGCAGAGGTTATTGAATATTTGCATTCAGCAAAATTAGTCGGGATTGATATATTTTTTGGTGAACCCGACACGCTACCTGTATATGCAAGAAAATATTATCAAAAACCAGATTTTGATTCCATCCTTAGAAATGTAATATTAAATAATAGAAATGTTATTCTTGTTTCTTCATTAAACAGAGAACCCATCTTTGGTTCTATATGTCCAAGCGGTGTTGGTGAAATAATTGCTGATGAAGATGGTGTTGTGCGTAATGGTTATAAAGAATTAAATGGAAAACCAACATTTGCATATACAATTGCGCATCAAATAGGCAAAAATGTTTTTGATAACAAATTTTTAGTTCATTATTTTGATTTAAAATCGTTCCGTAGAATATCATTTAGTGATGTGTATTTGCACCGAGTTCCTAAGGAATACTTTACTGATAAAATAGTGCTCATTGGTGGAACTGCACCCGGTTTATTTGATTATCATACGGTTCCGTTCCGAAGACATTTCCCGGGCATATTGATACAGGCTAATTTAGTTAATGGTTTTATCAAAGGGTCGAAAATAACTCAATTTCCCTATTTGTTTATTTTAATTATAACACTATTTTTTTCTTTACTAATCGCTTTTTTTACAAATTTTTATCAGACAAGAGCATATGTGATTGCATATCTAATAATTTTTCTGGCAATTCCTATTCTTTCTCTTGTTCTTTTTTATAACAATATAGAATTTCCGACCATGCGTATTTATTATTCACTAATTTTGACCATAATAATTTCGTTAATATATCGCTACCGTTTCGCAGAGAAAGAAAAACGCCGAATAAAATCTATTTTTTCAAGATATTATTCTAAGGAACTTTTAGAGAAAATTATCAAAGAACCCCCCAGACTTGGTGGAGAGAGAGTTTTCTGCACAATTATTTTTGCTGATATCAGAAATTTTACACCCTATTCAGAAAAGTCAACGCCCGAAGAAGTGGCGAATTTGCTAAATAGATTTCTGACTGAAATGGTAATGATTGTATTCAAATATCAGGGTAGAATTGATAAATTCATTGGGGATTGTGTAATGGCAGTTTTCGGACATCCAGTCAAATTGAGAAATTCCGCATTAAATGCCTGTCTTTGTGCGAAAGAGATGGTTAAAAGGGCTGAACAACTTGGACTTAAAATCGGAGTAGGGATAAATTCGGGTGAAGTTGTAAGTGGAAATTTTGGTTCGCCGATGAGGATGGAATACACAGTCATTGGTGACGCAGTTAATCTTGCTTCAAGGCTTGAGGGTTTGACCAAAGAATTTGGTGTGGATGTAATTATCGGTGATGAAACTTATAAAATGGTTTCATCACATCCTACAATTGAACTCCACCTTAAAGAACTGGGTAAGGTGAAAGTGAAGGGCAAAGAAGAAGAAATTATGGTTTATGAGCTGGTCTTTTGAGAGTATAGTAATGGATTTTTAAATCAATGGAGAGCGGATTAACTTCTGGTAAACGGATTTCTATTATAGAAGGTGTTTTTGCCCAAATCCATATCACCTTGACCGGTGGTATTTTTTTAACCTCATTTGCCCTGTTTTTAAATGCCAGTTCATTTCACCTGGGTATTTTGACAGCAATACCATCCTTACTTGCTGGCATGGGTTTTTTTGCTGCCTATATTGCGAATATAATTGGAGAGAGAAAATTACTCTGCCTTTTTACCGCGTTGATTGGCAGGGGACTTTTTATAGTTTTTGTAATTGGACTTATTTTTGATATCCGAATTAGTATCAATACCTTTTTTGTTATAATATTTTTGTTTAATCTCCTTCTGAATTTCTCGGGTACTCTCTGGCTTTCCTGGATGAGCGATTTAATTCCCAAAGAATTAAGAGGCAGATATTTCGGGATAAGGACGACGATAATAAGTGCGGTGGGAATGGTTGTAAATTATGCAGGTGGTATGGTGCTTGATTTTTTTACCTCCAACCAGGCATTTATAATAATCTTTTCCACAGCTGTATTTTTTTCTACCCTTGCGGGTATTACACTTTCATTCCAGCCTGAGCCGCGATTTGAAAAGAAGGTTATACACTTTAAAGATGTATTTTTGAAACCGATGAAAGACAGAAATTTTGTTTCTCTTTTAAAATTTGTATCATTCTGGTATTTATTTGCAGGTATTGCGGCACCATTCTATGTAGTCCATATGATAAGAAACCTAAAAATGGCATATTCAACCATTGCTATTTATGGAATCATCGCCGGTATTGCAAGTTTAGTCTTCCAGATATTCTGGGGAAAAATGATCGATCGGGTTGGGTCAAAACCTATATTGGTGATAAACTTTGTAGGTACTATATTTTTACCGATAATATGGCTTTTTGCCCGGCAGGATTTTATTTTACCGATTTGGATTGATGCATTTTTTAGCGGTCTGTTCTGGTGTGGTATAAACCTGAGTCTTTTCAATATTCTGTTGAGTCTGGCGGAAGAGAAAGAATTGAAAGAATCTTATTTTGCGGTTTTTTCTACAATAACGGGGATATGTGGCTTTTTATCTTCTCTTTTGGGCGGTTTAATAGCACAGTTGCTTGAAAATTTTAGATTTGAATTCTGGGGACAGACATTGGTTAATTTCCATATCCTCTTTATAGGAGCCTCGTTTTTTAGATTTTTAAGCGTATTTCTTCTGAAAAGGGTCCGCGAGAAAGAATCTTATCCTGTTTTTCAGACTTTGCAATTGATTGGAGATTATGCAATAAGAAGATTGAACGAACACAAAGATTTGCTTTTGAATATACTAAGATTCACAAAATAAAATTTCTTTTCTTGACATTTCAATCTTGATGGTTAAACTTAAGGCGTGAAGATTGATATCGGAATTTATTATGGACCTATCGACCTACTTGTATATCTTGTTCGAAAAAAAGAGGTTGATATATTTGATATCCCAATAGGACAGGTTGCTGAAGAATATCTTGATTACATAAGGAAGATTGAACGAGAAGACCTTGAAGATGCGGCAGATTTTCTTTTAATGGCAGCGATATTGATAAGGTTAAAGGTTCGTTCGCTTTTGCCCCGAACACCCGAGGATGAAGAAGAAGCAAAACCTATCACATTGATGCAAATTATTGAAGAATACAAAAAATATAAGGAGATAGCGCGGTATTTTGGAGAAATGGAAACACAAACGAGCAAACAATTTCCCCGCTTTGCAAAGGTGGAACCGACAACCGTGCTTGAAAGAGAAGACCTGACGAGTCTTATTCTTGCATTCAAGAGTTTCAAACCCACTGAGAAAGAAGCAGTTATGATAAAAAGGCAATTAATACCAATTGAGAAGGTTATTGAAGATTTGACGCAGATTCTTGAAAAAAATGAGAAAATCAATTTTTTAAAATTTCTTCAGGAAAAAAAGAATACATCTATAGCAGTCTCATATTTTTTTGGTATGCTTCAAATTGTCAAAGAAGGGCTGGTTAGTGTAGAACAGAAAGAGAGATTCGGGGATATATATCTTTATAAGAAGATAACATGAAAGGGTAAGGATTGGAGATAGAGGAAAGAGATGCGGATTAGAAGTTCGGTATGTAAAAGTTCCCACTTTGAAGACACATGGCAAAAAAACTTTAGCTATAGGAATTGCATTATTGTCTGGTCCACCATGCTGTATGGCGGATTGGTATCTGGGATTTGTGGGTTTGCTTTTGCATATGTACCTGAAGATTCAAATTATCAGTATATTCTTGATAAACAACTTGCCCATTATTTTCAATCCTGGGAAATTGTCTTTGATTCAACAAAAAATGGTATGCGGACAAGTCAGGGTTGTCTTGATTTACTTAACTGGTATATCAATCTTGAACTACGGTATGAGGCGTATCTATCAAAAATTCTTGGTATTCGTTATCAAAATCGTTATATAGGTGACTATGGAATTCATATATCCAATCACTATTTTCAGCCGTTTTTTCAATTAAAAGAAGATACACGATTATTTTTAACAATAACAACCCATTATTACAAAGGGGAAGATGAAATTGGAATTGGGTATTTTGCGGGTAATAATTATCTGAATTTTCTCGAAATTTTTTTTCTGGTGGAAAATTTTGATAGGAATTTTTCTCTACAGGATATGAAGGATGGGCCGGATAAAATTATCTACAAGGGATTAAATTATCCGATCAAAATGAAAACTACTTTTAACAAAAATTGGTCAACCGGCAGGTTCAGAGCGGAAATTGAATTGGGCAGAAGATATCATCTTGAATCAACTGATAAACCCGCGACATTCAGCGAAGAAGGACATCGACATACAGCGTTTATTCGTTGCTGGCAGGACATAGGAACTTTCAGATTCAGTCTTCTAAACGAATACAAAACATATTTTAAAAAGCAAAGAAACGCAGGGTTTGAGCTTTCCGAGAAGATTTTTGATGTGATGCCCGAACTGCAGATCACATATTTTAAGAATCAAAAATGGATTCCCAATCTTTATCTAACCTATAATTACAAGAACAAAATAGATTCCCTTCATTATGAACGAAAAGTATTTGCCTATCTTTCGGACCTTGAATATCATCCGGGTGGAAATTTTGTCTGGCATTTTGGCACCCAGAGAAATTTTTATCAAAACAATCAGGGTGTTGAAATAAAAGAAAGGCGAATCAATGTAGGGTTGGAATATCGTTTCAGAAATTTATGGTTTTATCTGGTAGAGGCGATGGAGGGCGATTTCCCAACGCCTAAATATATGCACAATCATACTTATCTGCAGCTGATGTTACGTTTTTAAATAATATGGGGATTATAATTTGTTATAGCATTTAATTTGATTCCTCCTCACTTTTCGCTTGTTAGAATTAGGAAATGGGGTTATACCCCTTTTATCATTCCAATACCATATTCTTTGTCATTCTGAACCATTCATCTTCTCATTTCATTTTATCATTTCATTCCGAACCATCACTTATTGCCATTCCGCGCCATCACTTATTGCCATTCCGAACTATCACTCACTGTCATTCCGAACTTGTTTCGGAATCTAAAAAAATGTTTAACAACCTACCCAACCTATTGAGATGCTGAAACAAGTTCAGCATGACA
>CAZLGA010000024.1:0-28039 GCA_964559225.1 uncultured bacterium
ATTCTCTTAGGGTGGATACCATGTCTTGAAACTCTGCATTAACCCCTTGACAAATAATTGCAGGGGCTTATAATTTTAGTGGGGTGGTCGGATAGCCGCCTTGCACTATCTGGTGCAGGGAGGAAAGTCCGGGCTTCAAAGGGCAGGATGCTTCCTAACAGGAAGGAGCCATATATTAATGTAGTTGCATTTGTTAGGTGTTTACCATTCTTATATGGCTACGGAAAGTGCCACAGAAAATATACCGCCAGCCACGCTTTGTGGTATGGTAAGGGTGAAAAGGCGGGGTAAGAGCCCACCACTCCAGTGGTAACACTGGAGGTATGGCAAACCCCATCCGAAGCAAGACCAAATAGTCCTGTATGGAGTTGCCCGCTCCGTCTCAAAAAGACGCAGGACAGGTAGGTTGCTTGAGGCCGATGGTGACATCGGTCCCAGATAAATGGCTATCTATGTCCGCCATTATTATGGCAGACAAAAACAGAACCCGGCTTACGAACCACCCCGCTTTACTCCTTGATATCTTCATTTATTTCAGTAAAATTGCAGAATGGATCAACAAAGAAAGGCTTATATTTTCGCCCTGATTGTAGTTCTATTCTGGGCAACGGTTGCATCAGCATTTAAATTAACACTCGAATACTTAAATTTCATTCAACTTGTATTCTGGTCATCTTTAACCTCAACGATTGTTTTATTCTTTATTTCTTTGTTTGATAGACGGATAAATAAATTTGTCACGACATTCAAAAAAGGTTGGCTAAATTCTTTATTCCTTGGGTTTCTTAATCCATTTCTCTATTATCTCGTGCTTTTTAAAGCATATTCTTTATTGCCAGCCCAGCAGGCACAGCCATTGAACCAAACCTGGGCAATAATCCTTGCTTTTCTATCGGCAATTATACTCAAGCAGAAAATAGGGCTGAAAAGCATCATAGCCCTTTTTATAAGTTTTCTGGGTGTGCTTTTGATATCAACCCGCGGGGAATTGACAACTTTGAAGTTTTCCAGCATCCCCGGGGTATTGCTCGCATTAAGCAGTGCTTTCATCTGGGCATTTTACTGGATATTTAATGTAAAAGACCCGAGAGAACCTGTTGTAAAACTCTGCACAAATTTTGTTTTTGGTACTTTTTATATCTCAGTGTTAATGTTGATAACAAAAGAAAACTTCTTTCCAAATTTATATGGTGTTGCTGGTGGGATTTATATCGGTATTTTTGAAATGGGTATAGCGTTTTACTTCTGGTTAAAGGCATTGAGTCTGTCCAGAACAACCGCGAAGATTGGTAATATGGTTTATCTGGTTCCTTTCCTTTCTCTCATTGTGATTAGATTGACTGTGGGAGAAAAGATTTTGACAGCAACAATTTTGGGATTGATTCTAATTATTGTAGGAATATTTATCCAGCAGTATAATTTTTATCACCGAAAGAAGGCAAATAATAGAATACTTGATAATAAATAAAGAAAACTTGTCGTGAAGAATGGTGGTCCATAAGATGAGAGATGTTCAATGAGAAAACCACCAATACCTGCACTCAATCCCCTTCCTGCGGTCCAGGCAATGACGAGCAACGCATTGGTAAGCGGTTGGTCATCTTTATGTACTTTTTCCATAGCAAAATTTGTAAATAATGGTTGTGCCATATTCATAAGCGCTGCCCTTATCAAAAAAGAACTAACAGCAAGTGGAATATTTTTTGTAATGCCCATTATTATTAAAAATGGGATAGAAAAAATTTGAGAGAAAAAAACGGTTCGGATTTTACCTATTTTTTCGGAAACAAGCGGTGCGCTGAGTAGTCCAGTGATCATTAAAAATTGCGAAATGCTGAAATATATGCCGATGTCATGGGTCTGAATATGGAGCCAGTTTTTGAAATATAGATTTATAAAAGGAATGCTTAATCCTGCACCAAGTCCGGTAATTAAATTGGGCAAAAATAGTTTGACAATGATTGAAGTTTTCGTTTTAAATTGGAAAAAATTTTCAGTCTGTTCCGATATTTTCTCTGCCTTTTCATTGATCATTAAATAAGGAATGAAGGCAACCATAACAAGTCCACCAAATATGTATAATGTGTAGCGATAGGTAAGATGTGCAGAAAGACCGTGTCCCTCAATAATCCCTGGTAGTATTCCGCCGAGAATGCTGCCGATTATACCAGCAACAAGGGAAGAAGCAAAGTTAAGGCTAAATAGATAGGGTCTCTCTTTTAATGTAGAATTGCGCATAAAAAACGGCGCTGCAGTGACCTGAAAAAAGACTGAAGCAACGCCTGAAATAAGACTTGCCCAGATTATGGTCTGATAACTATTTGCTGAAACCTGTATGAAATAACAGAATAAGGCCATGGGTGTTGAAAATAATAGAATCTTTTTGATGGAGAACCGTTTGATTACAAATGATGCTGGAATCGCCATTATAAGCGTGCCAATAGTGCTGGCGGTGATTATGTTGCCGATTTTCCCTTCTCCAAGGTTTATCGCCTTGAGATAAAGATTGAATAATAACATAAATCCCGAAAATCCCATCCCCATAAAGAATGTCCCGGCAAGAAATAACCAGCTATTTCGGGAAATGAGTTTTAAATTCTGGCGATAGATCTCTTTCGCCTTATGTATTTTATTGGATAAATTTTGATAGCTAATGGGAATAATAATTCTTCTTTCTATTTCAGTTTTTTTATCAATAATTCTGCCAACTTCTTACCGGATAATAACATACCACCAAATATCGGACCCATTCTTGGTCCACCGAATACGGCATTTGCCGCCATACCACAAACATACAAGCCGGGATAGACTTCGCGGGTATTTTTTAGGGTCATATTTTCAGCAACTTCAGCCCACATTGATTTTTCACCTTCAATTTTGCCCGAAACAGTTAAAAGCCTCCCTGTGTTTTTTCTTTCTACTATACGGACAATTTCGCATGGATGTCCTGTGGCATCGATCACTGCCTTAGATTTGAATGTGATCGGGTCAATATGGAGTTTGGCAATATCAACACTTGTCCAGTTTACTACTACACCACAGACCTTATCTTCTCTTATCATCACATCTTCAATTTTCATAAGGTTAAAGATTTTCAATCCCTGTTTTACTGCCTTGTCAGTGAGGCAGGCGGTTGCCTCAAGTGAATCTGCAACATAATAACCTTTTTCATATTCTTGATATCTTATTTCGAATTCTTCAAGAATTTCCAGTCCCTGTTTTTGCACGACAATCTTATTAAACATAATTCCACCACCTGGCATACCACCACCGAGTTTTAGAGCACTCTCAAAAAGAACAGTCTTCATCCCTTGTTTCGCAAGATAATAACCCGCACATAATCCAGAAGGTCCTCCTCCACCAATGATAATATCCGATTCAACATAATTTAAGAGGTCTTTTAAATAGGTCTCTATGATTGCCCGCGAAATAATCGTTTCATCAATCATATTTACAGAATCCCGAATCTTGCACCAAAAGATAATCTGAACATAGTTTCGGTGTCTCGTGCATCATAAATAATAATCCCTGGTTCAACAAACATCTTTGTTTTGGGATTTAATGAATAATTAAACCCCATCCCAAATCTGAATGAGAAGAATGTGTATGTATCGCCCTGCCCAGGAGGGTCATAAATTAAAAATCCTAAACCCCCATGTACATAGGGTTCGATTTGGGTCATCGGGATAAAAAATAAACCATCAAGAGAAAGACCGCCCGGTTCCCATCCTTCAGAATTGAGATAGAATCGGGTTCCATTACCAAAAATAACTTCGGCAAAAGTCATTCTTATACCAAACTGTTTAATGGGTTTAATAACACATTCTCCACCGATTCCAAAATAGGCATCATTACTTATATAAAGGCTCCCCTTAGGACTAAGTTCAAAAACAGAAGATTTTCTCCCAACGCCCTTTGCTTGAGCAAAAACCATAATAATTAGAAGAAAGATAGTAAATTTTTTCATTTTTTACTCCTTTATAAAGATTATATCCAAAATTGATATTTTTTCAAGAGATTATTGGGCTGGCACTACTTTTATCAAAATAAAACCTTACTCGGATAAATTTATGATTTTCAGGACAATAAAAAGTTCTGAATGGTATCGGTCCGTTAGAAAAATAAAGATTTTGGGAAATGTTTGGGAAAAACTAAATGGTTATATTTCTATTGGATAAGAACTACCCGGCGGTGCCTATGTTTTCAAATATTTTGGTAAGATATTCTATTTTGATTAAATAATCCGCCATGTAGTGTGGCGGATAAGATTATTTTTGATTTAAATCGCATTATTGACTCAGACTTAAAATTGTGTATAATAAAACACAAAAAAAGGCAAATACTGAATAAATGGTATTATTCTTAACCCTGATGTAATGTCATCAGGATAATTATTATGGATTTATGTCAAAAGGAGTGAATAATGGCATTGCTTGAAATAAGATGGCATGGCAGGGGTGGTCAGGGTGCAAAAACCGCTGCCTTGCTCTTTGCTGATGCAGCTGTAGAGACCGGAAAATATATTCAGGCATTTCCTGAATATGGTCCGGAAAGAATGGGTGCACCAGTATTCGCATTTAACCGGCTGGCAGACAAACCAATTTTGCAACATTGTGGAATTAAGAATCCAAATATTGTTGTGGTCCTTGACCCAACTTTAATGGAAACTATTGATATTACAGAAGGAATAGCTGAGGATGGAATTATACTTGTTAATACGCAGAAGACTGCGAAAGAAATAAAAGAGCAACTGAAGATAAAAAGTGATAAGATTAAAGTCTATGTTGTTGATGCGAGCCAAATTGCAAAGGATATCTTAAAAATGGATATCCCCAATACACCAATGCTCGGTGCATTGATTAAGGTCTCCAAACTATTAGAGTTTGAACCCATGCTTGAATCAGTAAGAAAGAGACTTGAACATAAGTTTCCAAATCGTCCGGATGTAGTAGAAGGCAATATAAAGGCAATCATTCGTGCTTACGAGGAGGTCAAAGAATGAAGAAAGAAAAAAAAGGCTGGAAAGATTTACCAGCAGGCCTAGTCTGGAAATCAGGAACAAGCAAGGAATTTGAAACCGGAGATTGGCGTAGTGATAAACCAATCTGGGATGAGAAAAAATGCACCCACTGTTTAATTTGTTGGATATACTGTCCTGATTCCGCCATCATCATCAAAAATGGCAAGGTTCAGGGAATAGACTATAGATACTGTAAAGGCTGTGGTATTTGTGCTGAAGAATGCCCGCCCAAGATAAAGGCAATTACAATGGTCAGGGAGGAAAAATGATTGTTGCAAGAACCGGTAATGAAGCAATGGCTGAGGCAATGAGACAAATAAATCCTGATGTGGTTGCTGCTTATCCGATTACACCCGCGACTGAAATCGTTCAGTTATTTGCATCCTTTGTTGCTGATGGCCTTGTGACGACGGAGTTCGTTCCTGCTGAGAGCGAACATTCAGCGCTCAGCGCCTGTGTTGGCGCATCTGCAGCCGGGGCAAGGGTGATGACTTCAACTGCCTCCCAGGGTCTTGCCTTAATGCATGAAATCCTGTTTATCGCTGCAGGTATGAGATTGCCGATTGTAATCTGCCTTGTCAATCGTGCCTTATCAAGTCCGATCAATATCCATTGCGACCACTCAGATTCGCTCGCTTCAAGAGATTCTGGCTGGCTTCAGATTTTTACAGAAAACACCCAGGAGGCTTATGACACGACAATTATGGCAGTTAAAATGGCTGAAGAGATTATGCTTCCTGCAATGGTAACGACCGATGGTTTTATTATTAGCCATGGAATGGAAAGAATTGAATTGATTGATGACAAAAAAGTTCCAGAATGGCTTGGTGAAAGGAAGGTTGTAAACAGCCTTTTAGATGTAGATAATCCCATCTCCATTGGTATGCTTGACCTTCAGGATTACTATTTTGAACACAAACGCCAGGAAATTGAGGCAATGAATAATTGCCTGCCAATAATTGAAAAAGTCCAGAAAGATTTTGGTGCTACATTTGGTAGATATTATCCGATCGTTGATGAGTATAAAATGGACGACGCTGAAGTTGCAATTCTTGTGATGGGTTCTACTGGCGGAACCGGAAAGGTTGCAGTAGATAGAATGCGTGAAAAAGGCAGGAAGGTGGGATTGATTCGCTGTCGGGTTTATAGACCATTTCCCAAGGAAGCAATGTTAAAGGCTATTACAAAGGTCAAAGTGCTCGGCATAATGGACCGTGCTGATACCTTATCTACAATGGGTGGCCATCTTTATAATGATTGCCGAACAATACTTTATGAATTCGATAAGAAACCGTTGCTGAAAAATTACATTTATGGACTCGGAGGAAGGGATATCAGCATTGAAGATATCGAACAAATCTTTGAACAGTTGTTGAAGATTAAACAGATGGATAAGGTTGATAAAGATATTGTTTATTACGGAGTAAGGGGGGAATAATGGCTACCTTAAAAGAACTTGCTCAGCAGGGAGAAAAATTTCTGGCTGGCCATCGTGCCTGCGCCGGCTGTGGTGCAACGATTGTAGCAAGACAGGTTCTGCTCGCAGCACAATATCCTGTTGTCGTGGGTGCAGCCACTGGCTGTCTTGAGGTAGTTTCTACGATCTTCCCTTATTCTGCATGGAATGTGCCTTATATCCATACTGCCTTTGAAAATGTGGCAGCAACTATGTCCGGTGTTGAAGCAGCATATCAGGCATTAAAAAGGAAAGGTAAGATCGAAAAAGCTATAAGATTCATTGCCTTTGGTGGCGATGGTGGAACATATGACATTGGCTTGCAGGCATTATCAGGTATGATTGAAAGAAGGCACCGGGTATTATATATATGCTATAACAATGAAGCATATATGAATACCGGAATCCAGCGCTCTTCTGCAACACCTTATGGAGCACACACGACAACATCGCCTGCAGGAACTAAAATCCCGGGTAAATTACAACCACGAAAAAATCTAACTGAAATAGTCATTGCCCATGAACCTGCCTATGCGGCTCAAGCAACGATTGGCTACTGGAATGACCTAGTTACAAAAGTCCGTAAGGCACTTGATGCGGATGGCCCTTCTTTTATCAATATATTTTCACCCTGCAGACTGGGCTGGGGATATCCACCAGAGAAGACACTTTCAATCACTAGGCTCGCTGTAGAAACCTGTGTATGGCCGCTTTATGAATACGAAAATGGGAAATACCGTATCACTGTGAAGCCAAAAGAAAAGAAACCGGTTGAAGAATTCATAAAAATTCAGGGTAGATTTACGCATCTGTATAAACTAAAAGACCCAACACCAATAAAAGAATTTCAGAATGAAGTAGATAGAATTTGGGAGCGACTACAGAAACGAACTGCAGAATAAGAAAGATGGGGATATCAAGGCAAAAAGTTTGTAGGTAAATTATTCCCTTGATATCCCCAATTACCCATAATTTGCATTGTTACTCTTATGTTAAAAGTCATTCTCTTTGACCTTGATGGCACACTTTATACAAGTTCTGAGGTCTATCAAAAATTTGCTGAGGCAGCATACCATACCTATGCCAAGTTGAAGAAAACGACCGTTGAAAAGGCAAAAGAAGTTCTGGAAAGACGCAGGAAGGAGATGAAAAAAGAACGGGGTTATGAAGTTCCTTATACACTTGCCCTTCTATCAGTTGGAATTTCAATTGAAGAATGGCACAAAGAGAATATAAATTTCTTTAATCCCGGCGATTTGTTAAAGAAAAATGAATTATTAAAAATCATTTTATCAAAACTAAAAGAAAAATATAAACTTGCTGTATTTACCAACAACAATAGAATCCAGACCGAAAGAATCCTGAAGGCATTAGGGATAGAAAGATTATTTGATTATATTTTCACCTATGAAAGTTACAAACTTATAAAACCCAACCCAGAAGTTTTTAAAAAGATAATAAAAGAGCTGAAAATCAAACCGGAAGAATGCCTGATGGTTGGAGACCGATATCATTTTGACCTTTTGCCGGCGCAAGAACAAGAGATGAAGATATACGAGGTAAAAGGGCCGGATGACATTTCTGAATTGTTAAACATTCTTTAGAAAGTTACAGAAGAAAATTTTTATAATGACAAAACAGGCAGCAAAAAATATAATAATAGAGGCCGACTCAATACGAATCTTTTGGATTAAAATCTATTACTTGACTATAATTAAATTTGCTCTATAATATGAGTCACAGAAACTAAGGAGGTTTCTGATGAAAAAAATTTTGTTTGCTTTGATTCTGATATTTTTAGTTTCAAGTTTTGCGGATAATATTGTTCTCAATACAATGTTAAATGAATTGAATCGTTCTTACCAAATTCTTAAAAAACAAAAACCCTATCCACTTTATTTTTTGCAATACGAGATTATGGATGAGCACCAGGTAGTTATTTCAGCAACATTGGGTGCAATAACCAATGAAAGGGAATTAAGAAATAGGTATCTTGATGTTGATGTTCGAATCGGTTCATACAAACTTGATAATACCCATGAAATCAGGGGTGCTGAAGAGTATAATTGGTGGTCTTCAGCGGTTGAAGTCCCGATTGATAACAACCCTGAAGCATTGCGATTACTCCTTTGGGCAGAGACCGATAAGAATTTTAAATCAGCGCAGAAAAGATATATAAAAATTCTCAATGAAAGAAAAGTAAAGGTTTTAGAGTCAGATACATCCCCTGATTTTAGTGTTGCACCAAAAGTTGTTTATAAGGGATATATTGATACAATCATTTTTGATAGAGAATCGTGGAAAGAAAAACTCCGTAAATTATCAAACATTTTTAAAGATCATCCATGGATATACAAGTCTCGTGTTGTACTACGTGCGAATTCGTTGACCAAGTATCTTGTAAATACTGATAAAACAAAATTGCTTCACAATAAAACTGGGTATTATTTAAATATATCTGCTGAAACAATGGCGGATGATGGCATGGAGCTCTATCTTAGTTATCCAGTATATGTGCGCGATATAAAAGATATGCCCGATGAACAGAGTTTAAAAAACTGTGTTGATTCTTTGATTCAAAATCTCTATGCATTGAAAAATGCCCCAATGGTTGAACCATATTCAGGGCCTGCGATATTGATGAACCGTGCCTGCGGGGTATTTTTTCATGAAATTTTTGGCCATCGGATTGAAGGGCACAGGCAAAAGAGCGAATTTGAGGGTCAGACATTCACCAAGAAATTGAATGAAAGAATAATGCCGGAATTTATATCGGTATACGATGATCCGACAATGGAAAGATTTAATAATAAGGATTTGAATGGCCATTATCTATTTGATGATGAAGGGGTTAAGGCACAAAGGGCGACGATTGTTGAGAATGGCATATTGAAAGGTTTCTTAATGAGCCGTTCACCAATTGCCAATTTCCCCAATTCAAATGGACATGGTAGGAGACAGTATGGAAGAAAGGTTGTAGCACGCCAAGGGGTATTATATGTAAAATCAAGTAATGAAGTCTCTTGTGAAAAGCTACGCAATACCCTAATTGAAGAATGTAAAAGACAGAATAAACCTTATGGATTAGTATTTTATGATATTTCCGGTGGATTTACTACAACCGGCAGGGAAGGACCACAGACTTTTAAAGTGATTCCATTATTAGTGAAAAGAGTATATGTAGATGGCAGACCGGATGAGGTTGTGAGGGGTGTTGATATCGTTGGGACACCACTGCTTTCGCTTTCAAAGATTATTCTAACTGGTAATGACTACGATATTTTTAATGGAACCTGTGGTGCAGAATCAGGATGGGTACCAGTTTCAGCAATCGCACCATCAATTCTGGTTTCTGAGATTGAAGTTGAAAAAAAGGCAAAAGGTCAGGACAAACCACCGATTTTGCCCGCACCTGATGAATCATCAAGATCGGAGGAAAAATGAAGAATGAAAATTTAAAATTAGAAATTCGGAATCCAAAACAAAACAAGAAAAATCTGCTGTGGGCCGCGATGTTTGTATCATTGATTATGTTAGCCACACCTGCGGTTTGTTTTTCATCAGAATTAGTAGAGAAAAGTGTTCTGTTCCAAGCATTGCAGGATGAAATGAAAAGAAGTAGTGCAAAATTACAATTAGAAGACCAGGCAAAGCCATATTATATTGCTTACCGTGTTAAGGAGTCTACGGAGATTGACATAAGGGCATCGTTTGGCGGATTATTATTTAGTGATAAATCAAAAAAACGGGAGCTATTTGTTGATTTGAGGGTTGGTGATTATCAATTGGATAACAGCAATTTTATTTGCGGAACTTCGGGTTCAAGGATAATTGAGGCAGAAAGAACTGATTTAGCAATTGAAGATGAGTATTCCCCCTTAAGACAGGCGATCTGGCTCGTTACAGATGGTACATACAAAAAAGCACTTGAAAAACTTGCTCGGAAAAAAGCTTATTATCAAAACAAACAAACAGGTGATACAACCCCTGAGTTTACAAAGGTTATACCCTGCTCCCTTGTTGAGCCTGTTCCAATTGTTAAATACAATATCAACACACTTAATGAAAAGGTGGTTAGGCTTTCAGAAATTCCAAAAAATAATAAATCAATTTTTGAGTCGAATGTTAGGTTGAAGTTAAGATACGGAAATCAATATTTTCTGGATAGTGATGGGGCAAGGAATGTAAGACAGGAGAAGATTGTAGGTATTGAAGTACAGGCAAAGGCACAGGCAAAGACCGGTGAGATAGTTGAAGATTTTATTTGTTTTTATGGCAATGCTCTTCATGACTTAGATTTTTTTAATATAGAAAAGTCAATAAATGCATGGGTAGAGACATTAATGATTAAGGTCAATGTGAAAAATGAGGAAGAAGGTTATTCAGGTCCAGTTTTGTTCATTGGTCAGGCATCGTGCGAATTATTGTTTCAAATCCTTGGCAAGGGTGCAAGCGGTGTGAGACAGCCAGTGGTTGAAAACGAAATGCTTGAGAGAAATCTTTCCAAGGAGAATTTTGGGATTTTGACAACTCGTCTTAATAAACGAATATTACCCGAATTTATATCAGTTTTTGATGACCCGGGTTTAAGAGAATATAAAGGAACACCATTGATTGGTGGGTTCTCAATAGATGAGCAGGGTGTAAAATCAGAAAGGGTTGAACTTGTCAGGGATGGTAAACTGATAAATTTCTTAATGAGTAGAACGCCCATAAATAAAATAAGAGAATCAAATGGTCATGCAAGGTATTATGATGAAGTCTATAGTCCAAGATACATTGGATTTGTGAGTAATATGGTGGTAGATTCAAAAGAGAAACTAAATGAAGAAGAAATTATAGATAGACTAAAAACATTAGCGAAGGATTATGGAAATGATTATGCCATCATTATTACGAGATTGGAGACCAAACAACCCCAGAATGTGATGGAAAGGTACAGAAGATTTTATCCGGCAAGGACAAACCAGACGCCTTTGATTTCTGCCCCTGAAAATATGTATAAACTTGATATTAAGACTGGTTCTTTACAATTGATCAGGGGTTTGGAGTTTTCCCACACAACCCCGGCGATTTTAAAAGATATAGTAGCGACTGGAGATAAAGAATATATATACAATTCTTTATATCGTAGTGACTATGGCGATGAATATCCTTTCTCTATTGTTGCACCCTCGGTACTCATTGAAGAAATGGAGCTGGTGCAGAAAAAAATTGAAACAGCAAAGCCACCTATTGTTTCTCGTCCCTGATTGTAGCTTTTTGAAATTCAACCCCTATTACAATTAGCCCAATGAATTAGGCAACTACAATGCACAAAATAACTTCCTGAAGGTTCTAAGCAGAATTAAATGATAACCAGCCTCAGGGCGTCTCGTCCCTAAAAATCAGTTTTATCTAAAAGGGAAAATGGGGAAATAATTGGTTAGAGGAATGCATTTTAATTTTCATCATAACAAGTATTGGGTATTGACATAAATAAACTTTTAAATATAATGTATTATCTACTAAAATAGTAGAGATTTATGGTAAAATAGACATTGGGGGTTATGTGCTGAAATTATCAACAAAGGTACGTTATGGGACACGTTTAATGGTAGAATTGGCGTTAAGATATAAACAGGGACCGGTTGTACTTAAAGCAATTGCATCGCGCGAGCGTGTTTCAAAAAAATATATGGAACAGATTATCATAAGGCTTAAGAAAAAAGGGTTGATAAAGACTATAAGAGGTGCTAAGGGTGGGTATGTGCTTGCGAAAACTCCAGTGCAGATAAGAATGCTCGATATATTTGAAGCTATTGAAGGAAAAGTATCGTTGATAAAATGTCTTGATAAGATAGATGGATGCCCATTGGTTACGACCTGCGCTACACGAGAAATCTGGGCACAGTTCAAAGAAATCATCAATCGATTTCTCCAATCCATCACTCTTGATGATGTTGCAAAGAGGAAACTTCAAAAATTAAAGAGTCTAAAATGAAAAAAATTAATTATTATCTTATACTCTTTGTTTTTGGCTAATACTAGCATATCTTATGAATTACATTCATTAATAGAGGAGGCTAAATTAAACAATCCTGAGATTAAGTTAGCTAAGGCACGGTATGAAGCAGCAACAAAGAGAATATCTGGATTTCGGTATCTAATGGAACCATGGTTAATGGCTGAATTTAATGCAGATATGCGCTCGTATTCTTTGTTGCAGGAAGTACCTTTTCCGACAAAATTGGCAACCCGTTCTCAACTTTCACAGCATCACTTGCGATTTAAATACCATTCTCCGAAAAGAAAAAGGGATAAAATCCTCCATTGTTGGTGAATTGATTGATAAAAAATATGGGATGGTTTTAATAGAAGAAGGCAGGGAAAAACCCCTTGAGCATCCCAAAGTTGATCCATTCTGGAAGGCATTCTATTATGCATTGCAGAATTATACAAAACTGGAGAGATTATGACTTGTGTTTTAAATCTCATTTTTAACCAGTGTTGTCCTGAGACATCGCCGGGTTTTTTTGAGGCATTGCTTAACTATCTCATTGAGATAGGACCTGCCTTGATTATTGGTTTTCTTTTGAGCGGGATTATCAACGAGTATGTGTCTGAAGAATGGGTTGAAAGGCATCTTGGCGGTGCGGGAATAAAACCTATTCTCCTTGCGACACTCATTGGTTCAATATTGCCAATTTGTTGCTGGGGGTCTCTGCCTCTGGCAGTGACTTTCCAGAAGAAAAGGGCAAGGCTCGGTCCGATTTTGGCGTTCTTGGTGGCAACACCTGGCACCTCAGTCTCAGCAATATTGGTGACTTGGTCTGTTCTCGGGTTGAAGTTCGCCATTTACATCTTTATCGCAGTTATTATTATGGGAATAGTGATGGGAATGATTGGTAATCTATTTACTGCAACCAAGGTAAACAATCTTGTTGTTCCATCCTGCCATTGTTGTGAAACTGAAACTAAAAAGACCTTATCCCAGCATATTGTATCAATCCTAAAATTTGCATTTGTTGATATGATAAAAGATATTGGCTTAGTGACTCTGATTGGACTTCTTATTGCTGCAGTCGTTGCCTCTTTTGACCCTGTTGGCAGATTTGTAAGACTCTATCTTGGTGGATTTGCAGGTTATATATTTTCCCTTATCTCTGGAATTTTAATGTATATCTGCGCTACATCAAGTCCACCTATGGTTGATGCGTTTATATCTCGTGGCTTATCAGCAGGCGCAGGTATGACGATGCTTCTGGCCGGTCCGATAACCAGTTATGGCACAATTTTGGTAATACGCAAAAAATTTGGATTCAAAATTCTTTTTGTATATCTTATGGCTATTTCCCTACTTTCTTTAATCTTCGGTTATCTCTTCCAGAAATTATATTGGTTTTGATAAATATTATTTCTTTAATTTGAATTTTTCCAATAATGAATTTATTGATTTATCAAGAAATTTTTTCTTTAGAAATAGATTAATTGATAGTTCTGAGGTCGTGACTGCCTCAAGGTGGGTCTTAATTTTTGAAAATTCTTTGAATATTTCAGCGATGGTCTTATGTTCCGACCCGATACCTGTACCAATAATGCTCAATGAACAGATATCAAGCGATTCTTTTATTTCTCTTATCCTCAATTTCTTCGCGAGTTTTCCGATTATTTTTTTAATCAATTGCCTTTCTTCAAGTGGTGTAATAAAAGAAAGATCAAAGCGTGGTGCATCAGAAATTCCATGGAAGAAAAATTTCAGATGAATACCTGCATTCGTCAACTCAGTTGTAATCTGGGATAGATATCTTGGATTTTTCGGCACCTGGACAAGGGTTATCAAATATAATCCTTCGCTATGGGTTATTGCCTTTGGTTTTGGATGTTCCAGACCGTTTATATGGGTAATAAGTGTGCCGGTTTTGTTATTAAAACTATTCTTAACTTCTATTGGTATCCCAAATCTTGCCCCAATGCCTGTTGCCCTTGGATGCAAAACCTTTGCACCCCTGCTGGCAAGTTCCAGCATCTCTTCATACGATATTTTATCTATCTTTTTCACACCCGGAAATCGATTCGGATCTTCAGTAAATACACCATCTACATCGGTATAGATGATACATCTTTGTGCATTCAAAGCCGAGGCAAGAGCAACTGCTGTAGTATCAGAGCCACCCCTGCCTAATGTTGTTATTTCTTTTTCAAAACTCACACCCTGAAACCCACAGACCACAGGAACAAAACCCTGAGTTAATGCATTTTTTATCCTTTCACCACGAATTTCAATTATCCGGGCATCAGTATGTCGGTTATCAGTAATTATACCAACCTGCGAACCAGTAAATGAAATCGCCTTTATTCCCCATTTTTCAAGAGCCATAGTGAATAATGCAACCGAGATTCTCTCTCCAGCGGTGAGGAGCATATCAAGCTCTCTTGCCCTGGGATTTTTTGTTATCTGATTTGAAAGTCTTATTAACTCATCAGTTGTATGCCCCATTGCTGAAACAACGACAACTACATCGTTATTTTTTTTCATCTGCGCAATCCGTTTTGCAGCATTCAATATCAATTGCGCATTGGCAACCGATGTTCCACCAAATTTCACTACAAGCAAAGGCATATACCGATTATACAGAAATTTATCTCTGAGTCAATATTTATTTTTGATTTTTAAATTTCTGTTTTTCTTCATACATCATTTTATCTGCAATATTAATAATATCGTTAAGGGTTTTTGAATCGTCGGGATAAAAATATGCATAGCCCACGCTTAAAGAAATTGCTGGATATTGTTCGGTTTCATTAAATTTTTCAATATTTAATTTTAAACGCTTTAACATTACATCAACACTTTCTGGCTGCGCTTCACTGGCTAAAACAACAAATTCATCCCCACCAACACGGGCAATGATATCAGATTTTCTAAAACTGTTCTTTAATATATTTGCTATCTGTTTTAATATAATATCCCCAGTGCTATGCCCAAATCGGTCATTTAACTTTTTCATATTATTCAGATCACAATAAAATATATAGAATCCCTTTCCAGTCTTCTTTGATAAATTAACCTGCTGTTCGCCAAACGAAAAGAATCCGCGCCGGTTGAATACTTGTGTTAAGTCATCGGTAATTGATTCTGTACTCAGCTTTTCTTCAATTTTTTTACGCTCAGTTATATCCACTATGTAATTCATTGTTCCGACAACCTGGTTATCTTTTTTGAGAATAAGTGTGTTAACTTCAAGATTAATGATATTCCCTTTTTTGTGAATACCTTTTATCTCATAGATTTTAGGGCTATCTTCTCCTTTAATCCTTTGCCGGTGATACATTCTTACAACTTTTAGACTTTCAGGATGGATATAATCTTCTATGCTTAATTTCGTGAATTCCTCTGATGTATAACCGAAAAGATGAGCAAGTTTATCATTGAAATATACTACATTACCGGGCACATCATCAATAAGTATTCCAACTTCGGCATTTTCCACAAGGTCGCGATACCTATTTTCACTCTCAATAATTTCCATTTTTTGTTTTTTAATAATATCAAGCATATCGTTTATCTCAGTAGCAAGAACAAATATTTCATCTTTTGATTTCGGCAATTCTATTTTTGTTTCAATATTATTCAAATCTATGTTTTTTAATTGCCTTGAAATTCTGAAGAGTGGCCGTATAACGATATAATCAAGTCCTCTCAATAACAGAAAAACTATAAAAAACCAGAAAATAACGATCGACAATAGCATGTAAAGACCTGTTCTATTCCCCTGCTTAGCAATTTTGTTTTCTTCAACGACATTTGTGCTTAACAACCTTTGAGTTAAAACATCATAGAATTTATGACTAGCATAGATTGAATCTGATGTCATATTGATGTTCAAAATATGTTCTTTTTTATCTAAGATACAAATTTGTGTGCTATCATCATATTTCATATCAATGATAAGTCCGGTGAGTTCCATTATGGGTTTGAAATTTAGTTGCCTTCCCATTATAAGCCATCCCATCAAAGGTCCTTTGTGTTGACTTGTGAGTATAGACCCAGCTGAAATGATAAATGGTTCGTTTTTAAAAATAGTTACTACACCTTTGATTAGATGTTCTCTTAATCCTTGATTGAATAATGCATTATATATCGTCTGACAGGTCTGACTATCAAGCGGGAATATTGTGTCTTTTTCTGGATAATATTCACCAGCATAGATTACATTGCCTTTGCGGTCAAAATAAATTAAAATTCTAATCCCGAGCGTTACGAATGAAGAAGGAATTAAGTTATTCTTTTTATATGCTTCGTTTTTATCCTGAATAAACTGATAGGTTTCATCCCAGGCACCCCAATCTGCATTTATCTGGACAAGGCGATCGGTTTCACTATCTATCAATTTACATACCATTTCAATCTTCTGCCTAATCTCATTATGAGCAAGGTTTTTGAATTGATATTTAAGGATTGTTTGTGCGAATAGTATTGCCCCGAATATTGATATAACTGTGGATATTGTTATATATCCCAGAATCTTTCTCTTTACTGAATTGTTTGCGAAAGGCATATTCACCATACGATATATCTGAAAAATCCGTGCCTAAAAACTATATGAAAATTCATTGAATTTTTAATGCCGACTGTTGTTGACTTAAACAACTGTTGTCTTAAGCAACTCTAACGGGAATCAATCGCTGGGATAGTCATTCCTAAATTCAGTGATGCGCTCACAGATATTCCTTCTGGAGTGAATGTATTCATAATGAGCACTTGTTTGGCAGGATGCCTTTTATAGAACTTATATAACATCATTAAAAAGGCAACAAAAAATCCCTTCAGTCTGGCGGGCCCCTGTATGCCTAAAAAGAATATTAAGGCATCATAAGGACCAGCCTCCTGAAAAGGACAATTATCGCCACTATGGAAATCAAGGATGAATTGGCATTAAATATATTGTTCATCATGGGCTATTATATCAAAAAAAGTTTTCTGTCAACATCCCTGTCGTTCCAACTTGAAAATAGCAACTTTTTGGATTAGAATTCTCCTGAAAGGAGAGAAGCATAACATTTAGATGGGAGGACAAATTACTTAAGGTAGCACGCCCACAAATTTCAATGTTCTTGTACTTTCTCTATCTTAATTATCCTGATTTCCCCAAGCTCTCGGATGAGTGGGTGCGTAGACTGTTGATTAAGCAAGGTGTTTATGCGGTGGGCAACCGGAAAAAAATCTTCCGGAAACACTTTCGGAATATTAGACATCTCGGTCATCAATATTGGGCATTTGACCCTGAGGTAAAATTTACGGCTTTAAAAAGTGAAGGTGAATTTACATCGATGGCTGAAACCGGACATCTGGACAAAATCTCTGCTTATCGGAGCGCAGAAATACGATATGTTCGCAATATCCCTTTGATGATTTTTATTGATGGGGAACCAGTGAAATATAAAAAGTTATTGACGATGACCAAAAAACGAGTAGATTCTCAAGAAATAAAGGGTAAGAAAGTTGCGAATTTAAAGTTGCATCTTCAGTTGCGGTATTATGTTGGCACGACAGCATTTTTTTCTTTCCTTCTTTCATCAAGATAAAATTTTACCCAAATTAAATTATGATTTTCAGCCGGATAGAAAGAAAAGGGAAGAAGTGAATTAATCATTCGCTCGCTCCGTATGATTGTCTCTTTTTCTATGAACTCGGTCAATCTTCCAACCCGCACCCTCCTCTTTAACATCATCTTAGGAATAAAATAATTGTGTAAAGCCGATAACCAACATATGCCCAAACCAGTGTCAAATTCCAGTTCTCCACGAGATGATTTATTTTCTGTGGAAATGAATAGAGTATATCCAGGAGTGCCTATCATTTCAACTATTTGGGTAAGAAATTCTATTTTGATTAAATAACCCCATTTCGGTAAGATTATTTTTGATTTAAATCGATACCTTGATTTTCAGGGAAATATAATTATAATAATAAATGGAGGATAAATGGTTAATTTTATCTTGATTATGTTTATTTTTAGTGGAATTACCGGTAAGATTCAAGGTGTAGTAAAGGATGAGGGTACAAAGGAACCAATTTCTTTTGCCGATGTAATTATTTTGAATACCGAAATGGGCTCAGCAACTGATGATAATGGAAATTTTTTTATTTTGAATGTTCCCTCTGGAAGATATACAATTGAAGTCTCCTGCGTTGGCTATCAGACAAAAAGGATTGAAAATATTTTTGTTGAAGTTGACCAAACAATAAGGCTCAATATCACATTGAAACAGACTGCCATTGAGGTTGCCCCAGTTACGGTCTATGGAGAAACACCATTGATAAAAAAAGATTATGTGGCAACTACCCAGATTGTGCGTAAAACCGAGATTGCTACTTTACCTGTTGATTATACACCCGCGATAATCACATTCCAGGCAGCAGTGGCAAAGACCGATACGGCATTACATGTTCGGGGTGGCAGGGCGACTGAGGTCCAGTATATGATTGATAATGTATCTATTATTGATCCCCAGACCGGAGATGTTGCTATAGAAATTTCTAAGGGTATTGTTGATGAAGTGATATTCCTGCCCGGTGGTTTTGATGCCGAATATGGAAGGGCAATGTCCGGGGTAGTAAACTTAATCTCAGAAAGACCACAGAAAAATCTACGAGGACACCTTTATGCCAAGACCGAAAAGATTATGCCTTTTTATTATGATTTTGGTTATGAGAATTATCAATCTATGATGCATCTGCCCGTAACAAAAAATTTACAGGGTTTCGCTTCTATAGATATAATGCAAACCAATGATTGGGACCCAAGGCTATATATCTTGCCCCATAAACAAAGGGATGATTATTCAATTTACAGCAAGTGGCTTTTCACACCCTCAGCAAAATTCAACTTGAGTCTGAGTGGAGTAAAATCAAGGAGTCAGTTTGACCGTTATTCAGGACCGGACCCCTTTTTTAAATTCCATCTTGACCATTATCGGTCTGATATGCGTAAAGGTGAACTTGCAGCACTAAATTTGAACTATCTGCTCGATAGTAAAAAATTATTCAATCTTACCATAAGTAGATTGCATACAAAGAAGATATATGGTGTGCGTGAAACGGGTAATTATGGAATATTTGATGATTTTGAATTCCGTGATTACAGAACATTGAAATGGCCCAGAGGAACCCACAGAAATCCATTTGGTGTAGCTCATTATAAAGTTATAAGTGAAGGCGATTATCCTCAGTATCAGGAAAAAACTTCTGAGGTGTATAATATCAATCTCAAAACCAATCTCCAGATTCATCAGTATCATGAGTTAAAGGCAGGGGCTGAATATATCTATCAGAATCTTGATAATTTTACATATTTTGTTTGCGGTGATACACTAAATCCGATTGCTGATAATTATGCACATAAACCCAAAGAATATTCAGTCTATGTTCAGGACAATATTGATGTCAAAGGGTTCTATGCAAAAGTGGGTGCGCGTTATGATTACTTTGCCGTAGATATTGAGGGTATAGAACCAAAAATAAATATCTCACCGAGGGTAGGTTGTTCTTTTCTGGTTACAGAAAATTTCCTGTTCCGCGCAAATATTGGAAGATATGTCCAACCGCCGCTTTATGATTATATTTACTCATATTATGAACTCTTGCCTCTTGCATCACAATACTACAAGTATATTTCAGTGGTAGGAAATCCGGATTTATCACCGGAAAAGACAATGAGTTATGAAATTGGTTTTCAGGGTCTGCTTAGAGAGAATTCTATCGCCACAATGAATGTGTTCTATAAAGATGTTTCTGATTTGATTGGCACCCGGTATATTTGGCAACTTCCATTAGGATATTTTCAATATTACAATGTTGAATATGCCAATATCAAGGGTCTTGAGACCATCTGGGAGTATAGTAACAATATCTTTTCAGGTAAAATCTCCTACACACTTTCCTGGGCAAAAGGAACGAGTTCTTATGCGGGTGAATATGCGGATACTTCTGTAAGCAGACCGGCTCAGGATTATTACCTAAACTTTGACCAGCGCCATCGTATCTTTATTCAGGGCGGATTAAAAGCACCCTTGGGGACAAATGTCTATCTCCTTGCTTATTTTGGAAATGGATTTCCTTACACACCACCCGGATATTTAGGTAAATATGAAGAGCGCAATATCTTCCGGCTTCCTTTCCAGCGTCAGATTGACTGTGTAATAGCAAAAGGATTTAATATCAGAAGAACATCATTCAATCTTCAATTAGAAATAATCAATCTTCTTGACCAGCGTTATGAGGTTGCACCTCATTATCCTTTGATGCCATTGGAGAAAGTACGGGTTGAGGATTTCAATGATTATCTATCGCTGACAAATCCATATTATAGCCCGGCTGCAGATTTTAATCATGATGGGATAATAACTCCCTATGAAACATTTCACTCTTTTAGAAAGCTAATCATTGCAACTGACGATTGGGTGGCTGCATATACTGCCCCAAGAAGGGCAAGGATTGGTGTAAAAATAAATCTATGAGAAATCTTCTCATCATTTTTACACTGATATTTTGTGATTTAGTTAACGCACAATCTAAAGATTTGTTCGACGAAAATAGAAATCTGATAGACGAGGCGAAAAACTATTATCAGAAAAAGGAATATAAAAATGCTGGAAAATATCTTACCCCAAATTGATAAATCAAACGAAACTGAGGTTCACAAGTTCCTTGGCTTCAGTTATGCAATGATGAATGATAAAATATCTGCCAGAGTTCATTTCAAAATCCTGCTTAAATTGAATCCCACATTTGCCATGAAAGCACAGGATGCTGACTCTTCAATAATTGCCATTCTTAATGATGCAAAAAAGGAAATTGCCCACGAATCTGCGCTGTGTTCCTGTTTTATCCCAGTATCGGACAATTGTTAAAAGGTGAAGAACAAAAGGGTAAGCTGTTAATGCTCGGTGCAAGTGTGAGTTTTGTTTCCATGGTGCTATTTTGGCTTGAAACTGCGAATAAACAGCAAAAGTATCTTAGTTTAGGTCCGGACAGAATTGAGTACATGGATGAATGTTATAATGAATACAACAAATTGTTTCACATTTCTATTTCGAGTTCATCGGTATTTATTGGTTTTTATTTGTTTAGTATATGGGATGCGTATTTTACAAATACCTCCATAAAAGTTATCAATGATGATATCAATTCGTCCGGTTTTATCTTGAAGGATGATTTAATAAAAATTGGTTATAAATTCAGATTTTAAAATGAGAAACCGCGTATTGTTTATCGGGCTGTTTTATTTCATCTTGCTCAACTGCCTAAATGCCCCGCGCAATAATAAATATGACCCTGATAATCCTGATAAATCAGAGATCAACGGCATTATCTATGAGCCAGATAGTCTGAAAGTATCTGGAGTACTTATCTATTTAATCAATTGTTCCGACAGCAGTGTCCAGACCGATACATCAGATAATTCGGGTTACTTCTCATTTATGCATATTAACCCGGGAATCTACAAAATCTTTACAAGAACAAAATATTTCAAAAGTGGCGTGATTGAAAACGAAAGTCTCTGGGCAGGAACAAAACTTCCAAATTACAGCATTTTTTTTAAGACCTTCCACTTTGAAGATGACGGGATTGGCTCTGTACCATATGGATTTAATAGTGTCAGCGGAGACTGGTATGTGGTGGCTGATACTGATACCAATCATATTTATAATGGAAGTGATGATTATGATAATATTCCGTCAATAAGTCTTTTTAGAAATCGAACGCAGGGATTCAAATTTGAATTAAAGATTAGAATTTCCAGTTCTTCAGGAGAAAATTGGGAGATGGGAATTCTATTATGGTATCAAAATAATTCAAACTATTATTGCTTAAGAATAACAAAATCTTTTACGCAACTATGCCTTATTAAAGATGGTGTGGAAACAAAATTATACACAAAATCATTGAGCACAATAGAAGACATATGGCATTATGTAACTACTGTCAAAACAGAAGGCGGACTTTTGATATATCTTGATGGAAATTTTCTGTTTCCTATTTCGCTAATTAGCACTGAGTTTGAAGATGGTTACTGGGGATTATATGTTTTTAGCCGTGCGCCAGGCATAACAGCTTCAGTAGATTTTGATGATATTTCCCTATGTATACCAAATTAACAAGGAGAGAAAATGAAATTATTTAAATCATTTCAAACAAATGTTACATTCCTTGCGACTCTCTTTACTCTTTGTAAGTCCAATAAGCCGCCTGATATTCCTGCAGCCCCTATAGGCCCTGATTCAGGATATATTGATAATTATACTTTCTCATGCTTTACCTCTGATCCTGATGGAGATAGTGTTTCAATAAAATTTGATTGGGGGGACGGCACCGAATCAAACTGGAGTTCATTTTCGGGTTCAGGCGATACTATTTCAATGGCTCATTTCTATGGGGGAATTGGAGAATATCAAATAAAAGCAAAGGCAAAAGATATGCACAATGCAGAATCTGATTGGTCGGAACCACATATTTTGACGGTTGGAAGCGAAGTGTTCTGGACAAAGGAGTATGGAGGTAATAATGATGACTTCGGATATTCAATAACAAAATCTCTGGACAATAGTTATGTTATTGTCGGTGCAACAAATTCCTATGGTGCGGGTGATTATGATGTATATTTAATTAAAATTGACACAAGGGGTGAAATCATCTGGGAGAGAACATTTGGTGGTAATTTAGGTGATTATGGATATTCTGTGAAATGTACATCGGATGGTGGTTATATAATCACGGGGATTACAAAATCTTTTGGCGACGAAGACGGAGATGTATATCTAATAAAGACAGATGCGCAGGGCGTACTGTTGTGGCAAAAGTTTTACGGCGGGAATTCTTCTGATGCTGGATATGATGTTGTAATCTCGCCTGATGGATATGCAATTGTTGGAGGGACATCTTCGTCAGGTGCGGGTTCCGGGGATGTGTGGTTATTAAAAACAAATTTGAATGGTGATACTCTCTGGACAAAGACATACGGCAGTTTTGATTTAGATTGTGGATACTCAATCCAGCGCTGCAGCGACAATGGTTTTGTTATTGCAGGATACACCTATTCTTTTGGAAGTAGTGGAGACATCTATCTTGTGAGAACTGATATTAGCGGCAACGAAATCTGGGCAAAAAATTATGGCGGCACCGGTGGGGACATCGGCAATATGGTAATATTGACTTCTGATGATGGCTATCTGGTTGTTGGTAGTAACGGCAATGTTTATGTTTTGAAATTAAACAACAATGGCAATAAAATCTGGGAAAAAAGTTATGGTACGAATTATACTGATAATGGCTTTGCCGTTGAGCAATCTCCTGATGGTGGATATTTAATTGTGGGCACTGCGGGAATCAATGGGAATGATTTATACTATTTACGCATTGATGAAATAGGTAATCTAATTAAAGAAAAGACCTATGGGGATTACCTGTATGAAAATGGCCGTTTTTTGTTGATTGATGGCACAACTGCAGTGCTTGGTGGTTATAGAATAAGTAACCTGAAGAGAAATAATCTTTATGTAATCAAAATAAGAAGATAGGAGAAAAATATGTTCAGCAAAAGTAATTTTTCAATCATTAAAGAGATGCTCATTCCTTTTATTACTTTGATAATTTGCCTCAGTTTTGATGTCAGTTGTAAAAATCCAAATGAATACGAACCATTATTTGATTCTCTCTATCCCCCGCCTTCTGCCCCGCAATTGATCAGCCCTCGGAATGATACCATTTTCTGGTTTCAATCTCCATTTCCTCACAATATTGAACTTAAATGGAGTGTTGTGGATGATGTAGAATACTACCAGTTGCAGATTGCAAATGATACAACTGTTCTACCAAATGCGCCTTTGATAAATGTTGAGGTATGCTCAACTGTATACAAGGTATCAAGAAATGGTTTTTACTTCTGGCGAGTTCGCGCCTATAATCATAAATGGACCTGGTATACCGAATGGTCACAAACCTGGCATTTTGGGATATTTTATAATCCATAGGAGGCTGTATGGATATTAAGAAATTAAATCTCGGCGAACCAATTTTTTTAAGAAATTTGATTATTTATCCCGTAAGAAATGAAGGAACTAATGGAAACTTAGAAATTGATACCATTGATAATCTTATTAGTGCTGGTAAATCCATCTTTCAAGAGCTTGAAAAACCTGATATAAACAAAATCATTTTCGATAACCAGAGCGATTCTCCCGTGCTAATGATTGATGGCGAAGAGATAACGGGTGCTATGCAGAACCGTATAATTGCACAATCATTCATTGTTAAACCGCATTCGCGCAGTCAAATACCGGTAATCTGCGCTGAAGAAAAAAGATGGGAAGAAATCGGCGGTTTTAAAACTGGTTATTGCTCGTATCCGAAGGTTCGCTCTATTCTTGCAGCCTCTTTCAGTAAAAAAATTGATACCCAGCATCAAGTATGGAAAGAAATTGATAGAAAATTGACAATAACCAGGACAAAATCAAAAACTTCTTCAATGCATGAAATATTTGATAATCTTAATGATGAATTGGAACGTTATATTGAAGGGTTTGGTGGATTGAATGATAATACTATAGGTTTTATTGGCATTACAGGTAATAGGATACTTGGGTGTGATATGTTCGCCTTTCACAAGGTGTATAATAAATTTGAAGAAAAATTACTGCGCAGTTATGCACTGGATGCAATTGAATATCAGAGTATGCGGGGGTCTTGCCCCGAAGTGAAGAATTTCTTTGATAAGCTAATAAAAACGATTACCGAAAGTGGACTTGAACATAAAACAGGACACAGGAGAATAAAAGGAGGCAAGTTAGTCGGTCAGATGGTTTTTTACAAAAATATTCCGCTGCATATTTCTGCATTTCCGGGTTAAAGAAATATTCGCAGAATAATGTTTAGTTATTTCAAACGACATCATTTGCCCGCTGATGTAATCATATTATGCTCCTAAAAAAACTCGGCAAATACGAAATCATTGAATGGCTCGGTGGGGGAAGGTTCGGCGATGTTTTTCTTGCTTATGATACAATTCTTGAAAATCAATTTGCTTTAAAGATTTCCCGCATGCGCAAAGAAGAGATTGTAATGCTCAAGGATGAAGCAAAACTTCTTGCTTCTTTAAATCATCATAATATTGTCCGTTTTTATAACATAGATTTCATTGAAAATAAATTCGTGCTCGTGATGGAATATATAAAAGGCAAAACTTTGCGAGAAATCATAAAAGAAGGTGGCATTGAGATAAGTGAATTTATAAATATTGCCCAGCAAATCATTGATGGAATCAGCTATGCACATAAGATTGGTGTGCTTCATCGTGATTTAAAACCTGAGAATATACTGATAACAGAAAATAGCATAATTAAAATAACTGATTTTGGACTTGCCCGATTTTTAAAGACCAGTTCGATTGCTGCATCAACCGCAGGCACACCAATCTATATGGCGCCCGAAGTATGGTCAGGAAAGTTCAGTGAAAAATCAGATATCTGGAGCATTGGTGTTATATTTTACGAATTACTCACTGGCATCCCTCCTTTTCTTGATGATAACCTTGATGGTCTCAAAAAAAAGATTGAAAAAGGCAAGTTGTTAACTCCGGGTATGATACGACCAAATCTTCCAGAATATCTTGAAGACATTATCATAAAATGCCTTAATACAAATCCTGAATCAAGATTTGATTCAGAAACAATAACGAAAGTTTTAAAGAAACAAGCAAAAGGTATAAAAATTGAATCACCGATAGGTGTTCCGGGAAAAAAGAAAAATGGATTACAATTGACTTCAGACCAGGAACAGATTATAAATAATCTTGATGGGAAAATTATCGTCCTTGGACAGGCTGGATGTGGCAAGACCACATGTATTGTCTATGGAATTTTAAAACTTATTGAGAAAGGTGTTTCGCCTTCTCACATCCTTGTCTGTACCTTTACCAATAAAGCGGCAAATGATATTAAAACACGTCTCAGCCAGTTTATTCCCACACCCCAGTATGACCTATGGCTTGGAACATTCCATATCATTGCCTTGAGGTTACTCCGGCGTGATTGTGAAAGGATTGATATTTGTGAAGATTTTGTTATTGAAGAGCCGAAAAAAATATTTTCTTTATTAAAAATGGAACCCGGAAAATATAAAATGAATGCGATAATCAGAGCTATTGAAATTCTGAAGGCAAAAGGAATCACCCCGGAAAAATTTGCTCCGGCAAATGAA
Organism: uncultured bacterium; assembly: GCA_964559225.1. Lineage (GTDB taxonomy): Bacteria > Hydrothermota > Tepidihabitantia > SM23-42 > JAOAFX01 > JAOAFX01. Next base: position 26,716 of record CAZLGA010000024.1, read on the forward strand.
TGGCAGAAAATCTGTCTTAAAATTTATAAAGAATATCAGCAATATCTAAAAGAAAACAATATTCTTGATTACGACGATCTTATCATTCAGGCAACAAAATTACTGGAAGAATATGAAGATTTGCAAAAACATTATCAAAATATGTTTGACTATATATTTGTTGATGAACTCCAAGATATAAATCCTGCACAATACAAATTTATTTCCCTGCTGATAAAAGATAATTTTCTCTTTACCGGAGATGAAGACCAGGCAATATATGGTTGGCGCGGGGCGAGTAAAGAAATTATTTACCGGGTGGCAAGGGATTTTAAGGATGTCAGGCTATTCCATCTCAACCACAGTTTCCGCCTTCCCCAGTCAATTCTTGAAATTGCCAATAATTTGATGCTGAGAGAAGTGACTGCAATTCCTAATTTAGAGACAGGTGATGTGATTTTTTATGCAGCGGATTCAATAAATGATGAAATTGATTATATTGCTAATGAAATAAAAGATCTTGTAGAACAGAATTTCTCTTATCGTGATATTGCAATTCTCTATCGGATGAATTATCTCGGGAGGAGTTATGAAGAAGGTTTAGCAAAGGCAGGAATTCCCTTTTCAACAATTCGTGGCACAACATTTTATGAAAAAGAAGAATTTAGGTCAATTATTGAATATCTTGAATTTTTGAAGATTTACAAATCAAAAGAACCACCAGAAAATGCCGTTGCCCGCGGTGTGGAAATATTCAAGGTCAGCAAGGCTGCACAAAAGAACTTAACAAAGATTGTTGAATATCATATCCAGAATTTTGATTTATTATCGCCTTATAGAATAATTAATGAAGTAATACAATTTTTAAAGTTAAAATCAGAAATTGTTGAGGAATTTTTAAATTTTGCCCAGAATTATTCGGATGTGGGGACCGGAAAGTTTTTGAGTGATTTGAAATTATATCGGGAAATGGACCTTGTGGACTGGGCAAAAGATACTGTGAAATTGATGACCGTGCACAGTGCAAAAGGGATGGAATTTCCCGTGGTCTTTGTCGTAGACCTTGTGGAAGAAATTTTTCCTATGACCAAAAGTCTTTCTGAACCAAGAGACCTTGAAGAAGAAAGGAGACTCTGTTATGTTGCCGTTACCCGGGCCCAGAAAAGGCTCTATCTTTTATATCCCAAATACCGCTCGGGCAGACAGCAACTGCCATCAAGATTTCTTGTTGATATGTTGAGAAAAAGGTGAGAAGCAATTTCCACTTACGAAGTGAAAAAATTATTTAATTCCAATTTAAAATTAAGAGATGTCAACAATAACTTTGCAGGATTCGGATAAAGTA
>CAZLGA010000025.1:0-27887 GCA_964559225.1 uncultured bacterium
CTGTGACACAGCGGATATTTTGATAACCATCCATAATAATGGTCACAAAAGCAGAGCGGCCCATGGCACGGAAACATATTATTCGCCCGCTAATTTGGGTAGCTTTACTTTTGCTACTTCTGTTCATAATGGAGCCTGGAATTATCTCCAAATGTTCCCTTATTCACAACATCGTGGTGTAAAATCCAGTTTTCTTAGTTTTATAATGACCACCAGAATCATCCGTTTCATATCACCTCCAATCTATTAAATCCCAATTACAAAAAATGCTGTGTTCTTGACAGTTAAATCTTCCGGTAAATTAGAGGCTTTGAATTTGGGATTTACTTAGGATTTTGGAATTGGGATTTGAATACTCTTTTTTCTCATCAAAAGATGCTTGTCAGAACTGCCTTTACACCACGAAATGGTTCTTCAAATCTGCAGACGCCACCGGAGCAGACCAGTCCACCCTTTTCACCACCGACTCTCAATCTAAGGTTGTGCCTCGTTGTTAGATCAAGGCTCAACTCCAGCATAGGCCAGAATGTTTCTTCACCGAGTTTTGGTATTAACCATTCAGGAACGCGGTCCCTTTTTTCCATACGAAGGGTAATCACATATCTTTCTGGTCTGCCCACAGAAATTGAAAATGCACGGTCATTGTATTTACTTGTATCACTTGTAATCGTTGTCTGTTCAAGACCCACCTCAATAAATACAACGCCAAAATCGTATTGGAGTTCATAATAAGGTTTGACCTCGGTTTTTTTCTGGACCGGCAATTCAATCTTCTGCTTTATGATATGGTCAATTCCAAAAGAAATCTCAGATAAATCAGTAGGATGGATTATTGCCTTTGCCCCTTGCTCTAATACACCACCCATATTATCCTTTAGATAGAAGAGTTCTTCAAATTTGCTGAGGCGCTGGTCATGGGTTGAAACCTTATTATTATCAATCTCAAGTGATAAAAAATCAAATGGTGATGTTACAATTGATACACCATAGCCAATTTCATCAATACCTCGATTTACTGATATGCCGGATTTAATCGGTGTGGGTGGCTCATTATACCGATACTCTGCACCGCCAAATCCCATATCCTTATAATCAACATACTGGAAAGATATACCAAATCCCGATAAAGATAATCCGGTAGTAAATAAATAACCGTCGCCTATCAATCTTCCTCCTACAACCGGAACAGTTCCCAGATGTCTGCCATATTCAAAATAATTTTCCCAGGGACCAAATTTTAGATTGATGTCGCCACCGAACAATTCGGTGAACGCCTTGGGTGTCAAATCAGTTGTTCTATTTATGCGCACATAACGACCACCAATGCTTGTATTGAAACCAAAATTATTCTGAAAATTCAAAAGTCTTGTCTCTAAATTTACGCCCCGAATTTTATCGGTAGTATCATTTTTAATTGTGTACTGAAGTTCTTCAAAAAATATGTTTCGTGGTTTGCCCGTTAGCATAGTTAACTGAGTCTTAAAACCAACCAAATCAGCTTTTAAACCATAGAGTGAATTATCATTATTGAAATCTTCATCAAGGAATTGATTCAAACATAGCCCTCTGCCAAATGTAGCATAGTATCTTCCATAGAGCAAGTTCACTGGCTCTTTTTTATACTGGGCAGAATAGTCAATATAATAGAGCTTGTCAAGTGAACGCAGGGATGGGTCCCAGAAGAAAAAGATGCCACGGAGGGTTATGTCTTTGTAATCAAGTGTTAATTTCAGCTTTTCTGTTATATGGTCTTTGAAATTCGCAGTATCAAGCCTTGAATCAACAAAAAGCCAGTATTCAGCACGATTTGCACCAGTGATACGCAAATCCTGGGCAAAACTACAGGGTAATATAATAGCTATCAGTAGCGTAAAAATTACCAGCGTCTCAACCTTAACCTTTGAACCGTCTTCTTTTTTGGAATTTGACATTTGGAATTTGTAATTTGTCGTCTGTTTGGGATTTATTTGTTTATTCATGACACTTCCCTTTACATTTTCCCGTGCATTCACCTTTGCAGTTTCCCTTGCAATCCCCTTTACATTTTTTGCCAACAAGGCTACGTACCTTTTCTACAATTATCTCTTCATCCCCTGGCTTATACCCCTGATGCACAAAAACAATCTTTTTCTCTTGATTGATAATGAAACTTGTAGGCATTGCCTGGACATTGTAAAGGTCACGCATTATGTTATCAGGGTCAAGCACTACAACATATTTCCATTTATGACTAAGCGCAAATGGTTTTACCTTTGGCACTGCCCTTGCTTTATCCTGACTGATTGCAAGCATCTGTAATCCCAGGGAATCAAATTCATCATAATAAGGTCTCAGTGCATCCAGTTCCTTAATACACATCTTACACCACAATGCCCAGAAACTCATAAAGACCGGACCTTTTTTCAGCAACGAATCAAGACATACAGTATTCCCATCCACATCCTGAAGTGTAAAATCAGGAGCGGAAGGCAATTCTTTTTCCTCGGCATAAATAGGGTTGAATACGAATAACAGCAGAATTATGGTTACAGACATACACAAATTTTTGATTTGATTCAAATGATTTATTTTTAGCTTAGACATAAAACCCCCTTTTTTTATTCTTCAATTCGGAAGGACAAAACTGAGGATATCACTTGGCTTCCTCAAATTTTGTGGTTATGGACTGCATTATTTCTTTTGTATCCATATTCTGGATAAACACTGTGGCACGCAACTTAGATACAGGAATATTATGATTGAATTCAAAATGCTGAATAGTACTGTCCGGGTATTGCAGGTCTACTGGAAATTTATATAATGCCTTGCAGACACGGTAAAATGTTGCAAAGGCACCATGTAGACTATCTTGGGTGACTGCGATAAACGCCTGTATTTCCCCTTGTGGAATTGTATCTGCGGCAACTATTTTTAAGCTAAAACTGGCAATGGATTGCTGTGTAAATGCACTGTCAATACTGAGATTGTAATATGGAGTTTTGGTACGTGCCATTTGATAATGAAAATCATAGACACTATCATACTTGGAAGGCGTTTGCTCCCAGACCGCATCAGTACCATCAAAAACTACAAATGGCGGACGATAGCCGGTGTTATAAAAGTCCTCTCGCTCTTGTGCCTCTGGTATTATATATGGTCCATTAACATGATAGCAAACAACAACCAAGGTATCTCCTGTTTTATTAGCCACACTATCAATTAGTGCTTGCTCCGCAAGCACACAGTATCCTCAGCCATCCTCTGTAAAGAGTTCTGCAAGAACTATTCTACTTGTGGGTTCAGGAAAATGAACCTTTGGTGCATCAGAACAGAAAACAAACAATAATGGAATTAAGATTAATTTTTTCATAGTGTGCAATTATACTTAAAACCTTTTATATGTCAATATTTAAGAAAGACCAATTATTCTATCCTGCTCATCAATATCAATCTTTAAAGCGTTTGGATTTTTTGCCAGACCAGGCATAAGATTTATCTCACCGGCAATCGGCACCAAAAATCCTGCACCCGACGCAATCTTTATTTCATTAATTGTTATTTTAAAATTCTCCGGCAACCCGTACAATTTCGGGTCATCACTCAATGAACGGTGTGTCTTGGCGATACAAATTGGTAATTTATCAAAACCCAATCGCTCCAATCGCCTTATATCCTTCTCTGCCTTCGGAGTATAGATCACTTGCTCTGCACCATAAAGCTCAGAAGCAACTTTTTCTATCTTCTTTGTTATAGAATCTTCTAAATCATAAAGATAAGTTTGAGCGGTTTTAGAGATTTCTCTTATCCTCAGCACTTCCATTGCAAGGTCCATAGCCCCTTCACTTCCCTTGGTAAATGCCCTTACCTCAACACACGGGGTGTTGTCTTCATAACAAAAAGATTTTACAATTTCCATCTCTTCGGATGAATCATCTGCAAAGACATTTAAACCAACGATTACAGGGACATTAAACTTTTTGATATTTTCAATATGTTTCCTCAAATTAAGGAGCCCTTTTTTCAAGTGTTCGCACGTCCCTGATTTTAAATTCTTTTCATCTGCTCCACCATGCAACTTTAATGCCCTTATCGTTGCGACTATTATTCCGCTACTCACCCGGAAACCACCGATTCTGCATATAATATTAAAAAATTTCTCCGCACCAAGGTCTGTGCCAAAACCTGCTTCAGTAACAACATAGTCACAAAGTTTAAGAGCCATCTTCATTGAAATTAAACTGCAAGTTCCGTAAGCGATATTGGCGAAAGGTCCGGTATGAATAAAAGCAGGGGTATGTTCAATTGTCTGAACCAAATTCGGTTTTATTGCATCTTTTAATAGAACCGCCATTGCGCCGCAAACGCCAAGTTGCTCCGAAAAAACAAGATTTCCTTCCCGGTCAAATGCAACAAGTATTTTACACAATTTATCTTTTAGTTCCTTGATTGAAGTTGATAAACCAAGTATCGCCATCACTTCACTTGCCGCGGTTATTATAAATCCATCTTCTCTTGCAGGTCCATTTGCCTTTTTACCAAGTCCTACAACAATGTTTCTTAAAGAACGGTCATTCATATCCATTGTTCTCGGAAATAAAATTTCTCTCTCATCAATCTGGAGCTGATTCCCAAAATGGATATGATTATCTAACACAGCAGAAAGAAGATTGTGTGCCGAGGATACCGCATGGATATCACCAGTAAAATGGAGATTTATATCTTCCATCGGTAAGACCTGAGAATAGCCTCCGCCTGCTGCACCACCTTTTATACCCAAAACAGGTCCCAATGAGGGTTCACGCAGGGTGACGATTGAGCTCTTGCCTAAACGATTTAATGCCATACTCAAACCAATCGCCACGGTTGTTTTACCTTCACCATATGCCGTGGGAGTAATTGCACTGATCAGAATCAATTTTCCATCCGGTTCTTCTTTTATCTGGTCAAAAAACTTCAATGATATCTTTGCCTTGTAATGGCCGTATGGTAAGATAAAATCTTCAGCAATTTTCAGTTTTCCTGCAATTTCAGAAATAGACATTAACCTTATCTTACGAGCAATTTCAATATCTGATTCCATCAATCCTCTTTTGGTGCATAATGAGAAAACTGCATTGTATAGATTCCTCTGCCCTGGGTTATGGACCGTAAATCCGTCGCATAACCAAATGATTTTGCAAGGGCAAGTGTGGCGGTGATGATTTTTTCTTTTTTGTTGGTTTCAATATTCAATATCTGCGCTTTGCGGGAATTAAGGTCATTAAGTACATCTCCAAGATAATCTTCAGGAACTACAATTTCTAAAGACATCACGGGCTCAAGTAAAATCGGTTTTCCATTCATAAATGCCTCGCGCATTGCAAGTTGCGCTGCAACCTGGAATGAAAGTTCCGATGAGTCAACTGGATGGTATGAGCCATCAATAATATCTATTTCAATGTTTACAATCGGATAGCCCATATAAATTCCGGTCTCGCACTGTTCTTTTATTCCTTTTTCAATCGCAGGAATAAATTGTTTTGGGATGGTACCTTCTTTGATCCGGTTATTAATCAAAATCCCTTCTCTATTTAATGAACTTACCCGTAGTTTTACTACACCATAATGCCCCTTCCCGCCGGTTTGTTTTATAAATCTGCCTTCAGCGGTTGCGGATTGGGTTATTGTCTCACGATAAGATACCTGTGGTTTGCTCACATAGCAATCAACCCCGTATTCCCTTCTCAACCTGTCAGTGATTATATCGAGATGGAGTTCCCCCATTCCTGATATTATGCGCTGTCCTGTTTCCTCATCGGTTTTCACCCTAAATGTGGGATCTTCTATCTGTAAATACTTTAAAGCATTATCAAGTTTTTCATCATCCATTTTTGTCTTTGGTTCCAGAGAAACAAATATCACCGGTTCAGGAAACTTGATTGGCTCAAACGTAATAGGGTGTTTTGGATCACACAATGTATAACCGGTTCTTGATTCACGGATTCCGGTTACAACGCCAATCTCTCCCACACTCAATTGTTGAACTTCATCCCTTTTATTTGCATGCATGAGATACATTCTACCTATCCTATCAACGCGACCCGGTGGAAATACTTTGACTTTGTCACCTGCATTTATTGTTCCTGAATATACACGGATGTAATAAAGAAGCCCGAGATGCAGGTCGGTCTGGGTCTTAAAAAGAAGTGCTGAAAACGGTGTGGCAATAGACGGTTCTCTGGCTTCCCATTTCCCTGTCTCTGGATTTTCACCTTTCGCAGGTGGTAAATCAACCGGTGATGGCAGATAATCAAGAATTGCATCAATGAGAAGTTGTATGCCACGATTGCGCAGGGCACTACCACATAAAACCGGAAACAAATGAAGGTGCAATGTCCCCTTTCTTAAAACTTCTTTTATCTTTTCTATACTTATTGGAATATCAGAAAAGTAACTTTCAAATATATCCTCATCATGCTCTGCAAGCACTTCCAAAAGTTCTGTGCGTAATTTTTTCATTTCTGCCTGGTATTCCTGTGGAACTGGCTCAGTGTGATAATGTATGCCTTCCTCATCGTCCCAGTAGATCGCTTTCTGTTCAATTATATCAATCACTCCTTTAAATTTATCTTCGGCACCTATTGGTATCTGGAGGATAACTGGCCTAAGAGAAAGTTTATCTTTCATCTGTTTAATTACCCGATAAAAATCTGCGCCAAGCCGATCCATTTTATTGACAAAAGCGATTCTTGGCACTCGGTATCGGTCTGCCTGGCGCCATACAGTCTCACTCTGGGGCTGAACTCCACCGACCGCACAGAATATTGCAATCAAACCATCAAGCACCTTCATCGATCTCTCAACTTCAATGGTGAAATCAACATGCCCCGGTGTATCAATGATATTTATCCTATGGTCCCTCCAATAAACCGTTGTTGCGGCTGCGGTTATTGTAATTCCTCTTTCTCTTTCCTGCGGCATCCAATCCATTGTTGCCGAACCTTCATCAACCTCACCAATCTTCCTTATCTTTCCGGTATAAAATAGTATTCTTTCAGTTGTCGTAGTTTTGCCAGCATCAATATGAGCCGCAAGCCCTATGTTTCTAATCAATTTAAGGTCGGGCATAACATTATTATATACAGAATATTATGTTGATTCAAGTATTATTCTCGTATCCTTCTTGACCGCTTCACATTAGATTTTATTTCATCTTTATTTACATGACCAACACTTAACGGCAAATTCTTATATGTAACTATCACAAATTCATTAAAACTATTTGGTCTTTTTATACTTTCGCCGCGCAATATTTTTTTTAATTCCCATTCTTTGACCTCTACAATATTCTTTTTCGCACCAAATCCAAATATCTGAACAAAATCATTGTCCGGCTTGAGATTTGTGCCGTAAATCCTGCCAATCTCCAATCCCTTCCTTATTCCTGAAATTTCAATGAAGGCGTAAGATTCTGGAGTAGAGATAAAGTACTTATCCTGCCTTTGAAAAACAGCATATCCACTGAATCTACTACTTGCTATATCATACTGTTTTGAAAATAAATCAATAACCTTATGTTGATATTCAATTTTGCCATGATATCCAGGCCGCAACTGAGGTCGACCGATCTTTGTCATCTTTGCAATAAAGAATGGGGCAGTATCATTATCTTGCGGCAAAATTCTCATACAATTCCTGACCCTCGAGTCATAAATATCCTTCTCCCATCTGATAATCCCCTGTCGTACTTTAAAATCTGGAATATTTACCGGCAAAATTTCCGCTTCAGGAAATTTTTTTAAAAGATAATCAATCACCCCTTCATTTTCTTCAGGAGCAATCGTGCAGGTAGAATAGACCATAATCCCACCAGGTTTTAATGCCCTGAATGCAGAAACAATCAATCCTTTTTGGATTCTGGACATCTTCTGGATATTCTTTACACCCCAGTGATACAGAACCTTCTTTGACTTTCTAATCGTGCCTTCTGCAGAGCATGGAGCATCAAGCAAAATTTTATCAAAATAATTTGGCAGGACATCTCCGATCTTCTCTCCAGGGATTGAAATCAAAACTTCATTCAATAGACCACATTTTTTTACATTATGTATAAGACTTGAAATTCTTTTATAGTCAATCTCATTGGCTACGATTAAACCTTTATTACCCATCAATTGGGCAATCTGAGTCGTTTTTGAACCGGGTGCGGCACAGAGGTCAAGGACTACATCATCTGGTTTCGGTTCAAGGACAATTACAGGAATCATAGAGGCAATTTCTTGAATATATATGAGACCCAGTTGATGAGTGAAGTGATTCCCAACCCCATGACCATTTTCTATCACATAGGCATCATTCAAAAATTTTAATGGTTTGAGATTAAAATCTTTTAATAAACCAAGAATGATTTCCTTCTTAGACTTCAAAGTATTCAATCTAACTGATATCCTCTGGGGTTTGTGCAAAAATTCACTAAATTCCTCAAAATCCGGAATTATTCTTTCATATCTTGAATAGATATTGAATATATTCATATGGGATTATACGGAATTATCAATATAAGTCAAGGAATACAAAAAATTGACCTTCAAGATAAAAGACAACTTTGTTCATTCAATGCATATTTGTTCAATATTTGAACATATAGTTGTAAAAAGATTATGAAATTTCTTCTCTTATTCAGGCACAGAAATTGCTCTATAAAAATATCAGGGATTACGATGATAACTTTACCATCTATGCCAATCAGAGGGGTTCTCATCAAAATATCATTGACAAAGCGAGGAGATTGATTATATTATGTTGAGGGATTATATGGAAAAAAATAAACTCGCCTTTCTCAGACTCATCCTGATACTAACAACAATCCTGGTGATGACATATTCAAAGAAAGGGCTACACTTCGGAGAACCTGGTTATATAGTTGCCTTAATATATCTCATTATAAGTCTTATTTTTAGCCGACTCCCTGATAAAATCGCAAGCAGACCCTGGTTTTCATTCTTGTCATTTTTGTTTGATATTGTCATAATTTCGTTTGCGATATATTTGACCGAAGGAATCCAGACTGATTTTTATCTAATATACTTCCTTGCTATTTTCATATCATCGGTGAGTCAGAGTCTAAACGGTAGTTTTTTTATCGCTATCGTCGCCAGTGTTATATACGCCTGGCTTATTCATCGTGAATACCCTAATATTTCATTTCTGGATTCAAGATTTTTAATCCGAATACCATTTTTATTTGTGATCTCCCTTGTTAGTAGTTACTGGGCGGAATCCACACGAAGGGAATTAAGAAAAAAAGAGGAACTGGAAAAATTTAATATTGAATTACAAAAAGAGGTAGAACGGGTTACCGCCAGAGAAGTCGAATTGAGATTATACAATGAGCGAATAATAAATAGTGTGGCAAGCGGAGTAATGGTCGTCAAGAATGACGGCATAATTACGACATTAAATCCTGAGGCAGAAAGGATCTTTGGCTACAAAAAAGAAGAATTACTTGGGTATAACATAAAAAGCATAAATGGTTCCGACAATTTATGGCAGAAGATGGAACAGGCAATAAAAACAGGAAAACCAATAATTCGCGGTGATGTCGAAATTCTAAGCAAAAACGGTGATGTGGTTCCAATTGGTTTTAATATTTCACTTCTTGAAACACAGAACAAAGAAATATCAGGTTGCGTGCTCATATTCAAAGACCTGTCTGAAATCAGAAGGCTTGAAGAAAAGGTAAAGCAGAATGAAAGACTCTCTTATCTCGGTAAAATGGCGAGCTGGGTTGCCCATGAGATTCGCAATCCTTTGACTTCTATTGACGGCTTTGCCCAGTTGTTAATGAATGTTAGTGATAAAGATAAGATAAAGATGTATATTGAAGAAATTCGAAAAGGAACCCAGCGGATAAATCATATCATTGATGATATTTTAACCTTTGCGCGCTCCAAAAAAATAGAGCTCAAAAAGATAGATCTAAAAAAATTAATTAACGATATAATTAAGACCATAAAGGTGAAAATAGTTTTTGAAGATTGTGACGAAGCAAATGTTCAGGGTGAAGAAGAGTCTCTCCGTCGTCTTTTTGTCAATTTAATAACGAACAGTGTAGAAGCGATAGATGAAAATGGAGTAATCAAAATTACTTTTGAAATGCAAGACGGCTATCTTATAACCCATGTAATAGATAATGGTAAGGGTATAGATGAAAAAGATTTAAAGAATATATTCACACCATTCTTTACAACCAAACCAAGAGGCACCGGTCTTGGACTTGCAATTGTAAAAAAAATAGTTGATGACCATAAAGGCAAAATTGAAATACAGAGTAAACTCAGGCAGGGAACAAAGGTATCAATCTGGCTCCCTGTCTGGAAGGAGGTCTAAATGAAGAAAAGAATACTTATTCTTGATGATGAAGAACCAATAAGAGTCTTACTCAATGAAGCATTAAAAGATGATTATGAGGTCGTGTTGTGTGATAACGGAAAAGAGGTGATAAAATACATAACCAAAGAAAATTTTGACCTGCTAATCACCGATATAAAAATGCCCGGCACCCACGGATTTGAGGTAATTGAACGAATCAGGGAAAGAAATAAAGATATACCAATAATGATATGCTCGGCCTATAAACTCCTTGAGGATGATATTGTTGTTAAAACTTCTAAAGTAGCGGCATTCATAACCAAGCCGATTGAAATAAAAGAATTGAAAGCAAAGGTCTTTGAGCTGATAGGAGTATAACAATATAATGCGTATTGGCGAATTATTGGTAAAAAGTGGTATTATAACTGAAGAACAATTGAATGAGGCATTAAAAATTCAAGAAAAAAGTAAAAAGAAAATAGGTGAAATTCTAATTGAATTGGGGTATTTAAACCCACGCGAACTGATATGGCTCTTGAGTGAACAGGTTTCAATACCTTTCATTGAATTAAAACCTGAAATGTTAGATAGCACATTGATTCTTTCTTTTCCTAAAAATTTGTTATACAAATACTGTATCATCCCATTATATGAAATAGAAGGGAAACTTTATGTTGCAACCGGAAATCCTATCGAGACTGAGGGGATTAAAAAAATTAAAGAATTTGCAAAAAGGGATATCGTTTTATCGGCTGCCGAACCGGCAAAGATAATGCAACTTTTAGACAAATTTTTCCTTGCCGAGCAATCTGAGAAAATTATAAGTGAAGATAATTTTGTTGGAACGATTAATATTAATATCGCAGAAGACGGTGCGCATATTGAATTTATTGATGAGCAAGGGAATGTAAAAAATTATAAAATTAAAGGAAATATCACAATAAAATATATGCAACCAGAAAAGAAAGAATAATTATGACCGAAATCAAACAATTACTAAAACATACTATTGAATCAAATGCAAGTGACTTACATTTGAGCGCTGGTTCACCAATCGTGATTAGAATCCATGGTTCAATGAAAAAATTGAACGAAAAGGATGCAACCCCTGAAATTATCCGCAAATTGGTCTATGAAATATTGAGTGAAGAGCAAAAATCGATTCTTGAGAAAGAAAGAGAACTTGATTTTTCACTCCATATTTCTGACATTGGTAGATTCCGTGTGAATGTCTTCCATCAAAGGCAGGGTCTCGGTGCAGTATTCAGAGTGATTCCAGAAAGAATTCCAAGTATGGAAGAACTTGGACTTCCAAAGGTCCTGCAGGAACTGATCGATCTTGATTATGGTTTAATACTCGTCACCGGTCCCACTGGAAGTGGCAAATCAACGACGCTCGCAGCAATGATTGATTATATTAATACCAATAAAGATGGACATATAATAACGATTGAAGACCCAATTGAATTTATACATAAATCCAAAAATTGTGTTGTAAACCAAAGAGAAGTTGGTTCTGATACCCACTCATTCAGTAATGCTTTGAGGAGTGCATTAAGAGAAGACCCAGATTACATCCTTGTTGGAGAGATGCGTGATTTAGAGACGATCAGTCTTGCCCTTACTGCAGCCGAAACCGGTCATCTGGTCTTCGGGACACTCCATACATCAAGTGCATCAAAGACCGTAACCAGAGTTATTGATGTCTTCCCTGCTGATCAGCAGGACCGAATAAGGGTTCAATTATCAGAATCATTACAGGGTGTAATTGCCCAGAGGCTTTATCCAAGGAGAGACAAATTGGGCAGGGTTGCCGCTTTTGAGATTTTAATCGCTACCCAGGCAGTGCGTAATTTGATTCGCGAACAAAAGGTCTATCAAATTGAATCAGTGATACAAACCGGAAGGCAATTCGGTATGCAAGATATGGAACAATCAAAACGAAAACTTGTGGCGGATGGCAAACTTTCACCTGATTATTTAAAAGAGAGATTGACCCTGTATTAGTTTCTACAAATACTGCTCACCACTTGATTTTTCCAGATTTCCCCATATAATATGCACAATTATTATATTGAAAAGGAGGTCCGATGCATCCATTATTCTGGCTAACGCCAATTGGTTCTGTGCTTGCGCTTTTATTTGCTTGGTACCTATCTTTGAGTGTCAAAAAGTTTGACGAGGGAACTGATGTGATGCGCGAAATTGCCCGAGCAGTAAGGGAAGGAGCGAGGGCATATATAAAGAGGCAGTATGGTGTTGTTACAATTTTCTTTGCAGTCGTTTTTGTTATTCTATTTATCATAGCATTGAGTGGAATGTTACCGATATATGTTCCATTTGCGTTTATTACAGGTGGTTTCTTCTCGGGATTATCCGGATTCATCGGACTTATCCAGGCAACGAATTCTTCAGCACGAACTGCCAATGCAGCAAGACAGAGTTTGAATAGTGGTCTGCGCGTGGCATTTGCTGCGGGCGGCGTGATGGGTTTTGTGGTCGTAGGTCTGAGCTTATTAGATTTGAGCATCTGGTTTGTATTATTAAACTGGATATATAGAAATCTACCTGAGGCACAGAAGATTCAGAATATTACATCAACAATGATCTGCTTTGGTATGGGTGCATCTTTCCAGGCTCTGTTTGCCCGTGTTGGGGGTGGGATTTTTACCAAGGCTGCGGATGTCGGTGCTGATTTGGTGGGCAAAGTTGAAGCAGGAATCCCTGAGGACGACCCGCGCAATCCCGCGGTTATTGCTGACAATGTCGGTGATAATGTTGGTGATGTTGCAGGAATGGGTGCGGATTTGTATGAGTCCTATGTTGGTTCAATCATTGCTACGATGGCACTGGCAGTTGCCGCGGGACTTGGGATTCAGGGTGTCGTAGTTCCCCAGGTAATGGCAACGGTGGGCGTGCTCTGTTCAATCATCGGCACATTTCTGGTGAGCACAAAAGAAGACGCAACCCAGTCAGCATTGTTGACTGCCCTACGCCGCGGAATATGGAGTTCAAGCATTCTGATTGCAATAATATCTGCAATTGTAATAAAATATTTACTTCCTGATCATTTTGGTTTGTATTGGGCAATCCTTGCTGGACTTGCAGCAGGGGTGTTTATCGGATTTAATACGGAGTTCTTTACTTCAGATAATTATTCACCCACACGGAGCATATCAGATAGCTCAAAGACCGGCCCTGCAACCGTTATTCTCAATGGTATTAGTGTTGGTATGCTTTCCACTGCACCCGCAGTTATTGCGGTTGTAGTAGCAGTTCTTTGCGCATATTATTTGAGTGGTGGTCTGCACAATCCGAATTTAGGATTATTTGGTGTTTCCCTTGCCGCAGTTGGAATGCTATCAACTCTTGGTATTACACTGGCTACAGATGCCTATGGTCCGGTTGCGGATAATGCTGGTGGCAATGCTCAAATGTCTGGATTACCACCTGAGGTACGCCAAAGGACCGATGCCCTTGATGCCCTGGGAAATACCACCGCAGCAACCGGTAAAGGATTCGCGATTGGCTCGGCCGCATTGACCGCTTTGGCACTCATCGCTGCCTACCGCGACCAGATTGAACTTGCAGGAGTGCATTTTGATTTAAGCATTGCTAATCCTGCGGTTATCACCGGATTATTTATCGGTGCAATGATGCCATATGCATTCTGTTCTCTCACATTAAAGGCAGTAGGCAGGGCAGCAGGAATGATTGTTGTTGAAGTCCGACGCCAATTTAAAGAAATAAAAGGATTAATGGATGGAAAAGCAAAACCTGATTATGCCAATGCGGTGAGCATCTGCACAAAGGCAGCCCAGAAAGAGATGATACTACCTTCGCTTCTGGCTATCTTTTCACCGCTCATCGTGGGAATATTTTTAGGACCGAGTGGTGTTGTTGGAATACTTGCGGGTGCCCTGATATCTGGATTTGTTGTGGCATTAATGATGGCAAACAGTGGCGGTGCCTGGGATAATGCCAAGAAGTATATTGAAAAGGGAAATTTAGGTGGTAAGGGTTCACCAGAGCATAAGGCGGCGGTTGTCGGTGATACAGTCGGTGACCCATTTAAGGATACATCGGGTCCTTCCTTGAATATTTTGATAAAACTTATGGCAACATCCTCAATAACTCTTGCGGGATTTGTGCTTAAGGCTACTTTAATGAAGTGATTCGTAGCATTTGCGCAATCTTTTTTAATACACATCATCAATGCCAAATAAAATTTACCAATGAAGATTAAAGACTGGCCTGAGAATGAAAGACCCAGAGAAAGATTTTATGAACAGGGAAGTTATGTTTTGAGTGATGCAGAATTACTTGCTATTGTCATTGGTAAAGGTGTAAAAAATCGTTCAGCACTTGACCTTGCAAAAGAGATATTATCAAAGATTGGAAGTTTGAAAAAACTCGCCGAAAAATCTGTAAAAGAAAT
Source organism: uncultured bacterium (assembly GCA_964559225.1). Taxonomy (GTDB): domain Bacteria; phylum Hydrothermota; class Tepidihabitantia; order SM23-42; family JAOAFX01; genus JAOAFX01. The sequence continues at coordinate 14,768 of CAZLGA010000025.1, forward strand.
TGAAAACCTGAAAATCCCGGGATTGGGAAGGGCAAAGATTATCACAATTCTTGCCGCGCTTGAAGCAGGCAGGCGTTCATATTCAAAAAAACAGGAAAAAACAGTAAAATTTACGAAACCTGAGGACCTATACGACTACTATGCTCCACTCATCGGTAGTCTAAAGCAGGAATTATTCAAGGTCGCAGTAGTTGACGGAAAGAATTCTCTTTTGAAGGATACTACAATTTCTAAGGGAATCCTTGATGCGAGTTTAACCCATCCCAGGGAGGTTTTTAAATTTGCAATAATAGAAAATGCAAGTGGATTATTTTTAATCCACAACCATCCCAGTGGAGTCTTAAAACCATCTGAAGATGATTTAAAGATAACCGAAAGATTAAAAAATGCAGGTGATATAATCGGAATACGAGTCATTGACCACATAATCATTACCGAAGAAGGATATTACTCATTTTCGGAACATACTTTGCTATGACCTTAATGTCCCTACAGATTCTTGCCTATTTTTCAATAAGAACTGCGAAAGTGATTTTAGTACGGAGGCGTTACACCTAAACACCGGAATAACAAGTTATCGTTTTGATAAATTTAAGGGCAAAATACAATTATTTGACCCATCAACCTATAATTTTACTATTGGCGAATAATAACAATTTTTTTGATTGCTGTTGATTCCACTGTTATTATTCTAACAAAGTAGACCCCACTTGAGAATTCTTCTGAGATGAAATTAAAACATTAGGTTTGATAATTGCTATAAGTAAATCGCATATCTCCGTTTCGAATTTAAAAGTAGGAATTAATGCAAATCCTGCGAGTCAATCATTCATCTATCTCACAATCCGGTACTACCATATCCATCATATAATAGATGTTGGAGAAGGTCTTTATTTAGACAACCATAATGGATTATCAGATGATTTCAATCTCTTATCAAAACCTTATGGAAGTCAATGGAATGTTGGTGCTTATAAATTGCGCGGACAAATAATCCCGGCCAGCAGATTCAGAAAAGATTCATTGAGATATTATTCGGTGTGACCGATATCTTGGGCAAAAAGATTGTAAAAGGATTGATCAATCTACCCGCAGGGATATCTCCTATAAATTAGAAAAGGCAAACAAAAAGTTAAAGATATGCCAAATTAGTAGTCATTAAATAAATAATATCTCAATCGTTTACTATAATTTATGGAGCAAATAAATCAAAACAAATACAAAGACAATTGTTAAGATTGTAATATTAAAAAAGAGACCCAAGGAAAGGGCGATAAATCCAAGATTTATATGGACGGTTGAAAAACCAATCTTTAAGGCATTAAAGAAAAAATTTTTTACGGGTCCGGGGGGGAAAATACTACCCAGAAAATGGGATAGCGCCGAACCGATAATACCACCAATGATTATTCCTAAGATTATTGTTGATAATCTTCTTTTTGCGGCCATAGTTTACCTCCTTACAATTAAATCCCGAATCGGCACTAACAAATCCATAATAATATTGAAAACTATCATAAAATGATATTTATCTTTTCCCCACATTGGGCACAATTGGACGCTTTTAAATTTTTAATCAGTGCCCTGAAATACATCCGTTCAATCAATAATGTATTACATTTTGGACAATAGGTATTAGACCCATCTTCGCCAGGGATATTGCCAAGATAGACATATTTCAATTTTTTCTTCGCCTTTTCATAAGCATCAAAGAGAGTACCAGTCGGCGTGGGTGGTTTTGCATATTTGTAGTTCGGATAATAGCGGGAAAAATGCAGAGGAATTTCACAATTCACACCCGCAACATAATCAATGAGTGCATCTATCTCATCAGGTTTATCATTTAACCCGGTCACAATTAGGTTTGTTATTTCTATGTGGCAGGATTTATGTGCAATTTCAATTGTTCTTTTAACAGTGTTTAAACTCCCGCCTAATTTCTTTTTATACACTTCAGGATTGACTGTCTTTAGGTCAATATTCATTCCATCAATCAAAGGAAGAAGTTCACGCAAAGGTTCTTCGTTTATCATTCCATTTGTAACCAAGACATTCTTTCCACCATTAACTCTTATTGCTTTTGCAGCATCAAGGAGATATTCAAACCACATTAATGGTTCGGTGTAGGTGTATGAGACGCCTAAGGATGGGTGTTCTTTATAAATCTTCACGAGCATTTCAGGTGAAAGATATTCAGTATTTACATCCATTTGTGAAATCTCCCAGTTCTGACAAAATGGACACTTCATATTACAACTATTACAGGCAATAGAGAGAATCTGAGAACCGGGATAAAAATGGTACAATGGTTTTTTTTCTATCGGATCCAAGGCAATTGAGGTTGTTTCGCCATAATCAATCGCCCAGAGTTTGTTTTCTTCATTTATACGAGCACGACAGATCCCTTTTTTACCTGGCAAAATCTTGCACAGGTGGGGGCAGAGTTTACACTGGACATAACCTTCAAAGACTTCGTAGTATCTTGCTTCAACCTTCATTCTGTTGCAAGCCTTTCAAGTCTATTATCTTTTTCATAGTATATTATACCTTTAATCCCCAGAGAGTCAAGAAACTTTTTGCCCTGCTCTGCACCCATTACAGATACCGCAGTTGCGATACCATCCGCAAAGGTTGCACTCTCTGCAAATATACTAACAGAAGCAAAATCCCGCGCCGGATAACCAGTTCTTGGATCTATGATATGGGCATAACGGACTCCATTAACAATAAAGAACTTTTCATAATCACCCGAGGTTGATAACGCACAATCAATCAATCCGACTTTTTCAATCACTCCTTCCTGCCGGGGATGTTTTATTCCTACAATCCAAGGCCTATTCCTTGGAGATTTACCAATCGCATATACCTCACCCGCAATATTGATAATCGCCGATTTGATATCATAGTTTCTTAGAATATCAGCCACCCGGTCCGCCGCAAATCCCTGGGCAATCCCACCCAGGTCAATCTTCATATTAGCCGGAATGATGATGGTATCGGCTTTAATTTTTATCCTTCGATAATCGACAAGAGCTTTTGCGTGTGTAATTTCATGTTTAGTGGGAACCTTCTTTTCTTTATCATAAAAACCCCATAACTCAAGAAGGGGCGCAATTGAGATATCAAATAAACCATTGGTCAAACGCGCTATTGAATCGCTGAGCACAAATATTTCTTTAATATCAATAGGCAGACAGACACGATGTTTGGTATTTATTTCGCTTACCAGACTACTGGGTGAGAAATAATTCAATAGCGAATCTATTTCCTTTAGTTCACGGTGAATTTCTTGCAGAATCTCTTTTGCCCGTAATTCATTATGGCAAAAAAATTTTATCTCACATTTTCCGCCGACAAAAATATTACTGTAATTATACTCTTTCAGAGATGCAGAACAACTGATGAAAAACAAACAGCAAAATAATATTCGCATTATATACCCATTAAATTATATCTAAAAATCCCCGTTAAGTCAATTTGTAATCTTCATATTACTGTGTATTAGTGAATTTATTTTACAATCCTTTCTTGCTCGGTTTTTTGTAAATAGAATTTTTATTACCCATATTTCAGACTTTTGTGAAAAGGCGTTTTATTAACTTTTCAATCTCTACGGCAATAAAGACAACCATTGAGAGACAAATACAGATTAACAATTCAAACAACGAAAGGGGTTGGGTTTTAAATATTGGATTTAAAAATGGCACATATATCGTAGCAACTTGAAGTAAAAAAGTCAACAAAACAGCACTAATTAGTGGTTTGTTGCTAAAAATTCCCAAGGTAAATAGTGATTCCCTTTCCGACCTTATTGCTAAAGAATGACCCAATTGGCTCAAGCATAATATTGTGAACACCATTGTTTGCCAGTGAAAATTTGCCATTTTTAGCGCCCAGGCCTGGGTGAATATTGGAACCAAACCCATCAAAAGTCCGACCCAGACAATGTGAAGACCAAGACCATGGGCAAATATGCTTTCCTTTGGATGCCTTGGTGGCCTATTCATTATATTCTTTTCTGATGGTTCTGCAGCAAAAGCAAGTCCTGGCAAGCCGTCGGTTACAAGATTTATCCAGAGAATGTGAACGGGTAACAGTGGAATTGGCAATCCTAATAGAGGGGCAAGAAAAATAACCCATATCTCACCAGAGTTACTTGTCATTGTATATTTAATAAATTTGCGTATATTGTCAAATATTCTTCTACCTTCTTTGACTGCCTTGACAATCGTCGCAAAATTGTCATCAAGAAGAATCATATGTGAAGCCTCTTTAGACACCTCGGTTCCCATTATGCCCATCGCTACACCAATATCCGCTCGTTTTAGCGCTGGGGCATCATTCACGCCATCACCGGTCATAGCAACACATTGTTCTTTATCCTGCAGGGCCTGAACAATTTTCAACTTTTGTTCTGGTGCAACCCGGGCATATACCCGGATATGCTCCACCATTTTTTCAAACGCCTCAAGAGGCAATGCATCAAGTTCTTTTTCTGACATTACTGCATGGGTATCATCTGTGAATATTCCAAGTTGTCGAGCAATGGCATGCGCAGTTACTGGATGGTCTCCAGTTATCATTACCGGTATTATTCCAGCAGTCTTACATTGTTGAATAGCCTCTTTCACTTCGGGACGAGGCGGGTCGATCATACCCACCAGTCCAAGGATTATTAATTTGTCTTCAATATTTGCCGGATGCAAATTTGCGGGTAATCGCTCCCATTCTCTCATTGCAATCGTTAGAATCCTTAAACCATCTGAAGCCATCTTTAGATTTGCCCGGTTAAGAAATTCCATATCTTTAATAACCTTACCGTCGCTCAACACTCCCACGGACTTCTCCAAAATAGAATCAATTGCTCCTTTGGTAAATGAAACAATTTTACCATCTGCCATTTTATGAATTGTGGTCATACATTTTCTTTCCGAATCAAACGGAATTTCTGCAATCCTGGGATGTTTTTCTATTAACTCACGTTTATCATATTTTGCTTTATGTGCCGCAACACAGAGAGCAGTCTCGGTCGGGTCTCCAATAATTTTTCCGTCCTTATCATACTGGGCATCATTGCTCAAAGCAAGGGCAAGAAAGAATTCAGGATTCTTTTCTGCATAATCAACAAAATCATCTTCTCTGACAATTTTATTATTAATAAAAATCTCACGCACAATCATCTTATTTTGAGTAAGAGTTCCTGTTTTATCTGAACAGATGTAGGTCACTGAACCGAGCGTCTCTACAGCAGATAGTTTTCGTATCAAGGCATTTTCTTTTACCATTTTCTTTGCACCCAAAGCAAGAGAAATTGTTATAACCGCTGGTAAAGCTTCAGGGATTGCCGCTACTGCTAAACTCACTGCCGTCAAAAACATCAAGCTCGGTGATTCGCCTCTAAGAATTCCCAATACAAAAACAATAGCACATATAATAAGGCAAATAATGGTAAGCCATCTTCCAAAGTTTGCTAATCTTTTTTGCAAAGGTGTTTTGCCTTCATCCCCTTCCTGAAGCATCTTGGCAATCTTACCCAATTCAGTTTCCATCCCGGTTGCTACAACCACACCCAGACCACGACCATAGGTTACAATCGTTCCCTTATAAGCAATATTCTTCCGGTCACCAAGGGGCAAAGATGTTTCGTGAAATTGCTTGGCTGATTTTTCCACTGGTATTGACTCTCCGGTCAATGGTGCCTCATCAATCTTCAATTGTGCAACTTCAATAAGACGTATATCTGCAGGCACAATATTCCCTGCCTCAAGCAAGACAATATCACCGGGGACTAATTCATTTATCGGTATGGAATGAATGGCACCATCCCTTTTGACATTTACATTTGCCTGTGCCATTTTTTTAAGTGCCTCAATCGCCTTCTCTGCACGATATTCCTGGATAAATCCGATGATGCCATTGAGAATCACTATAACGATTATTGCAATCGTATCTAATGGCTCACCCACGATGCCTGAGATTATTGCTGCAGCAATAAGAATCAAGATCATAAAGTCCTTGAACTGTCCGAGGAGCATTGCAAATGGGGTCTTCTTTTTTGCTTCTTTTATCTCATTTGGCCCGAATCTTTCAAGGCGTAAGCGTGCCTCTTCAGAATTCAATCCAGAAGCATCGGTTTTTAAAGATTCAAAAACCGCATCTATGGAAAGAGTATGCCAGTATTCTTTAATCATTAACTGCTATAATACTGAATTTTTAATGCCTGTCAAGACATACTAATTTTAAACCGGATTATTCATACTCAATGGCAGAATCCATTTGAGATTCGTAGATATTGAATACCTGGAGTTAAGGCGTTAGCCTTTTATCTCTTTAATGTTAAGGCGTGAGCCTTTTATAAAATCCTTACGGATTAACTCCAAAATTTACGATTTTAATAAAATGCAGAATAAGAATAACATAAAGATTGCTATAAATAATCCAGATAGAAAAATGCTTTAATGAAAAGAACAATCGGGTAGAATTTATTTATAGATTTATTTAACTATTATTTCTTTCTTTTCCGCTGGCCAACCTTTATCCTCACCAGGGCACGCTGGAATGATGCCATTGCCTCCGCGTGGGAAATCTTATCCCCTCTCTTCTCTTCCATTAACTTCTGTGCCCGCTCCCTTGCCTTCATTGCCCTTTCAAGGTCAATCTCTTCTGCGCGTTCAGCAGCATCAGCAAGGATAATCACCTTATGCGGTAAAACCTGGACAAATCCGCCGGTAATTGCAATAAATTCAGTCTCACTACCTTTTTTTATCTTTATCTCACCCGGGCTTATTATACTAACCAAAGGCACATGTTTTGCAAGGATACTAATCTCACCCTGAACTGTTGGAACGGTGAGAACATCGATATCTTCTGAATATAGAAGACGTTCAGGTGTTACAATCTCTAACCGAAATTTCATCTGCTATATATTTAATCCCCCACACATATAGAGACTCTGTTCAGGCAATTCATCACACGCACCTTCAAGTATTGATTTGAATGCCTTTATTGTATCTTTCAATGGTACATATTGTCCTGGTCTGCCTGTAAATGTCTCGGCAACAAAGAATGGCTGGGACAAAAACTTTTGAATTTTTCTTGCTCGCGTTACGGTAAGCTTGTCTTCTTCAGAAAGTTCCTCAAAGCCCAAGATTGCAATCACATCCTGCAAATCTTTATATCTTTGCAATACTCTCTGCACACCCCTTGCTACATTGTAATGCTCTTCACCAACAAATCTCGGGTCAAGGATTGTAGAAGTTGAATCAAGCGGGTCAACTGCAGGATAGATTCCCAACTCGGCAATCGGTCTTGATAAGACAATAGTTGAATCAAGATGCCCGAATGTCGTTGCCGGTGCAGGGTCAGTCAAATCATCTGCTGGTACATATACTGCTTGGACAGATGTGATTGAACCATGTTTTGTAGAGGTGATACGTTCCTGCAACTCGCCCATCTCGGTAGCAAGTGTTGGCTGATAACCGACTGCTGATGGAATCCTGCCCAGCAATGCTGATACCTCTGAACCCGCCATAGTGAAGCGATAGATATTATCAATAAATAACAATACATCCTTGTGTTCTATATCCCTGAAATACTCAGCCATCGACAAAGCAGTCAATCCAACCCTTGCCCTTACGCCTGGGGGTTCGTTCATTTGACCGAAGACCAGAACTGTTTTGTTGATAACGCCGGAGCGAGTCATTTCTGTATACAAATCATTCCCTTCCCTTGTTCTCTCACCAATTCCGGCAAATACAGATACACCCCCATGTTCAATTGCGATATTCCTTATTAATTCCATTACAACAACCGTTTTACCAACACCTGCCCCACCGAATAGTCCAACCTTTCCCCCTTTCATTATGGGTGCGATCAAATCTATAACCTTTATACCGGTCTCAAGGATTTCAACATTCGTTGATTGTTCCTTAAATGCTGGTGGTTTACAGTGCACAGGTCTGCGCAATTTCCCATTGACCGGACCTTTTTCATCAAGTGGTTCACCAAGAATATTGAATAACCTTCCAAGTGTCTCCGGACCAACCGGAACAGTTATCGGTTCACCTAAATCAATTACCTCCATTCCCCGTGCAACATTTTCGGTTGGTCCCATTGCAATTGTTCGCACAACATTGTATCCAAGGTGTTGCTGAACTTCAAGGATGAGGTCGCCATCTTTCAAAGTCAATTTCAATGCACCATAAATCTCAGGTAATTTTTCATTAAATTCAACATCTATGACAGGTCCTATCACCTGCAAAACTCTTCCTTTATTCATAAAATCTCAACCTCCCCGATTACTTTCGCTGAACATTTTAGAATCCTCCTATATCCTCCTTTAATAAAGGATGCATGAAAAGGGATTCTCACTTTTTTCTTGCCTTTGTAGATAGTCAAAACATTGTAATCAGTGTATAAAATCTTCATATCCTATTTCCCCAAACTTTCAATAACTGCCTTGGTGGTAGAAAGTTCTGTCAATTCTTTTGTAATACCTTCCTGTCGGGCTTTGTTATAAGAAAGGGTAAGACTTTGAATGAGATTTTCAGCATTCTCTGTTGCATTCTTCATCGCCATCATTCTTGCTGAAAATTCAGATGCCTGGGATTCAAGGATTGCTGCATATATCTTGTATTCAATTATCCTGAGGAGCAGTGTTGCTACGACTTCAGATGGTGAAGGCTCATATATAAACTGGGCAAGGAATCTCTCTTCAGGTTGTTCCTGTTGAAATGGTAATAACTGTAAGACGGTCGGACGCTGGACTACATTTGATATATAATTACTATATACAAGTTTTACTTCATCAACATTACCTTTTACAAACTCATCAATAATAATCTGAGAAATTGGTGTAATGCTGATAAAAGGAACCGGTGCACCAAGACCGGTAAATTCAGCAATAACTTTATACCCACGACGGATAAAAAAATCTCTTCCTTTCCTGCCGACTGCAAGTATAGAACAGGTTTCTTTGTTCTTAATCTGTTTCAATGCCTCACCAATTATGTTCATATTAAAGGAACCACAGAGTCCACGGTCTGATGTGATAATGACAATCAAAGTATTCATTATATCCCTTTTCTGCAACAATGGATGAAGTTCACGCTCAGTTTTAGGTGCAAGATTTAACAAGAGATTCCAAGCAAGCTGGGCATAGGGTCTTGAAGATAATAGCGCAGAAAGGGATTTCTGCATCTTTGCACCAGCGACCATCTGCATAGTTTTTGTAATCTTCTTGATGTTGCTTACAGATTTGATATGTCTTTTTATCTCACGGACCGAAGACATAACTGTTTAAATTCTAATCCACCAATCTAATCTACGCACCCAATCCCGAACAAGTCTTAAATGCCAAATTCCAGTCATTACCTAATGAACAACCCTTTAAATTCTAAGATTGCTGCACTCAATTTTTTCTCTGTTTCTTCATCAAGGTCTTTGGTTTCCTTTATCTTTCTTCCAATATCAGGATGAGATGTATCCATATATCTTAAAAATTCATCTTCAAATTTCTTAATCTTATCAATTGAAATATCGTCGAGCATGCCGGAAATGCCGGCGTAGATTATCATCACCTGTTTTTCCACGGACATCGGTACATATTGTCCCTGTTTTAAAATCTCGGTCATCACCTTGCCTCGGGTCAATTGTTTGCGGGTTGCCTCATCAAGGTCGCTTGCAAATTCGGCAAATGCAGCCATTTCACGATACTGAGCAAGGTCAAGTCTCAATTTACCCGCAACCTTTTTCATCGCCTTTATCTGAGCACTTGAACCCACCCTTGATACAGAAAGTCCAACATTGATTGCTGGTCTTATGCCTTGATAGAATAACTCAGGTTCAAGATATATCTGACCATCCGTGATTGAAATCACATTGGTGGGGATATATGAAGTTATATCACCGGCCTGGGTCTCAATTATCGGCAGGGCAGTTAATGAACCACCGCCGTGTTCTTTATTCAGTTTTGCTGCACGTTCTAATAGTCGTGAATGAAGATAGAAGATATCTCCTGGATATGCTTCTCTGCCTGGCGGTCTTCTCAATAGCAGAGAAATCTGACGATATGCCCAGGCATGCTTTGAAAGGTCGTCATATATGACAAGGGCATCCTTTCCCTGGTCCATAAAATATTCACCCATTGCACAACCCGCATATGGTGCGATATACCACAAAGATGCCGGGTCCGAAGAGCAGGCACCAACGACAATTGTCCAGTCCATTGCCCCATATTTTTCCAGTTCAGAAACAATCCTTGCCAGTTTTGACTCTTTTTGACCGATTGACACATAGATACAGATTACATTTTCCTCTTTCTGATTGAGTATTGTATCAATCACAATTGCGGTCTTGCCGGTCTGACGGTCACCTATTATCAATTCCCGCTGTCCCCTGCCAATTGGAATCATACTATCAATTGCCTTGATACCTGTTTGTAGAGGTGTGTTTACACCCTCACGCAATATCACTCTTGGAGCAATCTTTTCGACCGGATAGTAAGTTGCGGGCTTCACCGGTCCTTTGCCATCAAGTGATTCACAGAGGGGGTTTATAACGCGACCAATAAGATTTTCTCCAACACCAACCTCAAGGATTCTGCCGGTTCCTTTTACTACATCACCTTCTTTAATCTTCTCATAATCACCCAGCACAATTGCACCGATGCGGTCTTCAAGGAGATTAAGCGCAACACCATATATACCATTCGGGAATTCAAGCATCTCTGAAGCAAAACAGTCCTGAAGTCCATTGATGTGGGCAACACCATCTCCAATCTCAATCACCGTGCCCACCCTCTCTACTTTTACCTTCTTTTCAAACTCAAATATATCTTTCTTTAATTCTTTTAATAATTTTGTCTTTATATCCTGACTCATAATCTATCCCTGTTTTATGGTTTTCAGCAATTCTGTAATCCTTGATTTCAAACTTGCATCAATCATAATATCCCCACTCTTAACCACCACTCCACCTATTATTTCGGGATCAATGATATTTTTAATACTCACCGGTTTTTTCAATTTCTCAGAAAATTTTTTATACAAAATTTCTTTCTCTTCATTTGTCAGGGGAACCGCGGTCTTTACTTCGATTTCTAAAATACCTGTCTCAACCCTTGTGCGTTTGTAATTTCTCAATATTTCACTCAAACTTGATAATGCATTACAGCGGAGGAGCAAGAAGACAAAATCATAGGTTTGGGCACCAATATAGTCTTTGAACAGGTTTCTTAAGGTCTTTTGTTTATCCGTGAAAGAAATCCGCGGATTTTCAAGGTAACCACGCAGTTTAGGTGAAGAACGAAAAGAAGAATCTACAAGTTCCAATTCAGAGAGTATTTTTTCAATATCCTTATCGGGCATTTCGTCCGCCAATCTTGTTGGCGCATTATCCTCTTGTCGCTGCCTTCTCAAGTTCTTTCTCCACTTCTTTTATCGCCTCTTCAATCAATGACCTCTGAGATTTCTCATCCAATTTCTTTCTTATCAAATCCGCACTGAGTGTAACGACCATCTCACCAACTTCTTTCTTTATCTCTGCCATAATATTCTGCTTTTCCGCTTTAATCTCCTGCATCGTCCGCTCCACGATTTTACGTGATTCCTCATTAGCAATCTCAATTATTTTCTTTTTTTCCTCATCACCCAATTTTGTCGCTTGCTCTATTATACGATGTGCCTCTTTCTTCGCCTCTTCAATTAACTGACGATGTCTTTCATCAGCTTCCGCAGCCTGTTTTTTCAAGGTCTCTGCGGTTTTTATTCCATCTTCTATCTTGCTGGATCGTTCTCTGAAGAGTTTTAAAATAGGTTTGTAGAGAAATTTATTCAAAATCCATAATAGCAATAGAAAATTTACAATCTGGGCAATGAGGAGTAAGGGATTTATACCAAGCTTGGTTAGGGCTTCCATAATTACAAGAATTTGATTATCAATGCCACGACCAGGGCATAGATAGCTATCGCCTCAGCAAATGCCAGGGCAAGAATAAAAAATGTTTGTATCTTACCGGTTGCCTCAGGATTCCTACCTGCGGCCTCAGTAGCTTTTGCACCTATAAATCCGATTCCCAGAGCGGGTCCTATCGCACCAAGCCCTATTGCCAGTGCTGCAGCAATTGTTTTCATTGTTGCTGGTTCCATAATAATTCCTCCTTTCACCCCCGTCAATCTCCTCCTCTTTTGGGGGAGGATGAAGGCGGAGGTTTCAATGTTCCTCTTCAGTAGTTGCAACCTTTATAAAAAACAAAGTAAGAAGAGAAAATATCACTGCCTGAATCACACCTACAAAAATCTCAAGTGCAAGAAATGGCAGTGGGACAACAAAAGGTAATAAAAATAGCATTACGGTCAGCAGAACTTCACCTGCAAAAATATTCCCAAAAAGACGGAAAGAGAATGAAATGATTTTTGCAATCTCCGCAATCAACTCAAGTACTCCAACAAAAAACATTATCGGATTTTTTAATTTTATGAATCGTTTAATAAATCCCTTGAACCCAAGTATTTGAATACTATAAATCTGGGTGAAGATAACAGATATCAATGCCAGGGCAAGCGTGGTATTCAGGTCGGCTGAAGCACCCCTGAACAAAGGGATAAATTCCTTGTGTTTATGGATTTCAGCCTCGTGTGCTGGTTCCCCCGAAACCTCTTTATGTTCAATATTTTCAGATTGAACTGCTTTTTCCCGGTAAAATCCGATAGAACCAACACCGGGCAAGAGCCCGAACCAATTGATTATCAAAACAAATAAGAATATCGTCATTATCAACGGAAAGAACTTCCTACCTCTTTCTTCACTGCCAAAGACTTCGCAAATAAGATTATAAAAATACTCCATAATATATTCCACCACATTCTGTATTCCCACAGGTATGATATTCTTTTTCGCCCTTATCAGAATTACAATAATGATAAACAATAAAATCGTAAGATATGTTACAAGCAACGAGTTAGTTATAGGTAAAGGACCTATCCTGAATAATTCCTCTGCTGCAATTGATATATGAATTTTTTCCATAGAAAAGAATTATATTCAAATTTTGAAAAAAATCAAGAACTCGATTTAAATCAAAAATAATCTTACCGAAATGGGGTTATTTAATCAAAATAGA
>CAZLGA010000026.1:0-27645 GCA_964559225.1 uncultured bacterium
CTCCTGCTCAATGGTATTCTGCTCAGACTCATCAACAAGATAATCAGCGACACGCAAAAGAGGGGGATTGCTCGTTATCACCCCCACCTTTTTCCTCCACCATCAAAGGATAGGAAAAAAATGAGGAGGACTTAGTAAATCGGAGTATTGACAAATGACTCTTGCTGGATAAAATTGTAGATGTTTAATACGGGGCCGTAGCCCAGTTGGGAGAGCGCTTGACTGGCAGTCAAGAGGCCACGGGTTCGAATCCCGTCGGCTCCATTAAATGAAAGAAAGGAGAAAGGTAAAATGAAAGTGAAAATTGGTTTTTTTTCAATAACAGGCTTAATTCTATTGGCTTGCATTGCCACGCAACCTGTTCAAAAAACCGAACCCGAACCGACTGAAGATGCAAAGGCTAAGGCACAAGAAGAATATTCAATCGCATATGAATATTTAAAACAGGGGAAATATGATGATGCATTGTTACATTTTTATGAAGCAACAAAATTGTATCCAAAATTTTATGGAGCGTATATTGCAATTGGTCAGATTTTCCGTGCAAAAAATGAATACGCTACTGCCGAATCAGTATATAACCACAGTAAAAAAATTGACCCCAAGGATACACGGGCTTACGAAGGACTTGCTGCGCTTTATATTGACCAGAAAAAATACGGGGAGGGAATAAGTGAATATCTGACTGCTCTACAATTTGATTCGACCAATGTGAATATCCTCAATGGTCTTGGTTTTGTTTATACGAAAATCAAAGATTATGATAAGGCTCTTTCGTATTACTCCAAAGCTTTAAAATTTGAATCTGATAATCTTATTGCGATTAAAGCGATAGCAAATATCTATGTTGAAAAAGGCGAATCAGATAAGGCCGTTAACTATCTTGAAACACTGAAAGCCAAAAGACCTGAGGCAATAGATGTCAGAGAATTATTAGCAAAGACATATCTTGATTTAAAATACTACGATAAAGCAATCGGTGAATATAATTTTCTGATTTCAAAAAAACCTGATTATTATTTTTATCGTCTCCAATTAGGTTCTATCTATGCAAAACAAAAAAAATATACAAATGCGGAAAAAGAATACCTTGAGGCAAAAAAACTTGCACCGGATAATCCATTGCCAAACTTGTATCTTGCAGATCTACAGATAAGCAAGGGCAGACTTAATGAAGCAGAGAATATGGTGCGCGAGGCTCTAAAAATCTCATCGGATAATAACTATGCCTATGTGTTATTGGGTGATATTTATGAACGAAGAGGATTCCAGAGAAAGGCAGTATTTGATAAAAAGAAAAGCAAATCGACGGTTGGTGAAGCAAAGGCAGCACTCAGTCTGCTGAGGCAGGCGGAAAATTATTATAAACAGGCAAAAGATGATACTCAGTTCGCTTACTATGTAAAAACTGAAATTGAAAGATGTGATGCCTGGATAAAACAACTGGAAGAAGATATCTGGTTTATTGAAGGTAGAAAAAAATGAGATTTTATTTAGTTTTAAAGCGATTTTAATAAGGAGGTAGGTATGTTCAATCGTTATTCAAAAGGTATCTCCGGCTTCGGTGTGATCTTTTTGATAATCTTGCTTTTGCTCATAGTTTATGTTGGTTATCAAATATTCAGGATCCAGTTTACCTATTCGGCAGTAAAAAGCAAGGTTGAGGATGCGGTAAAAATTGGACCTTTAAGGTCCGATGCTGATATAATAAACGACCTTCTCGCTGAATTAAAGGAACTTAAACTCCAGCTCAATCCCGCCTATGATACAATAATAATTGACCGAACCATCCCTGATTCGTTTAGAATCTATGTTGCATACAATGATTCCTCAAATCTATTTGGACTTTACACATATTCCCGGCATCTTGTAATTGATGTAATAATGCCAGTGAGAGCTGGTTTGTGAAAGTATGATACAGAAACCGGTTCTATTACTGAACCAGAATTACGAACCGCTGACCGTGCTCAAGTTACGCCGGGCAATTACTCTACTCATCCTGGGAAAAGTGGACTTGATTGAGAATGACCGGGATAGAGCCATCCATTCTATTAAATACGAACTTCCGGTTCCGTCTGTCTTAAGATTAAAATATTATATCCAGATAAAAAGAAAAGATATCCCGCTCAATAAAAAGAATATTCTTAAACGGGATAACAATGAATGCCAGTATTGCGGTAAGAAAGGCGGGCAGATGACAACCGACCATATAATTCCAAAGGCAATGGGTGGTGATGATTCCTGGGAAAATCTTGTTTGTGCCTGTCTTGAATGCAATAATCGCAAGGGTAATAGGACACTCCAGGCCGCCAATATGAGATTGCATAGAAAACCCAAAAAACCAAATTATTTTACCTTTGTCCTGCGCGAAATTGGAATTATAGATGACAAATGGCGGCCTTATCTATTTCAATCCTGAGTATCACCATCATAAGTAGTAACATTCCAGAAGTCACAACTGAAATTGAAGGTAACACATTTTTCTCTACTGAATATCTTTTAAGTCTTCACAAACCATTCAGAAGCTACAGCGATATTGAAATTCTTATAAGAAAAATCCTTGACCTTTATTGTGACACAGGATTCCCGTTCTGCAGTATAAGTCCAGAAGTTATAAACACCGAAAATACCAAAGAAAAAATAATTCTTCATATAAATGAAGGTGAACGCACATTAATAAAAGATTACCTCTTTAAAACCAATAAAAAAACTGAGAGCGGTCCCCTGAAAAGAATCGCACGGATAAAAAAAGACCAGTATTTTTCATTAAAAAATCTTAATAAAATAAAAAAGTCCATTTTAAAAACAAATGCCTTTAGTGATATCACCGAATCGATTCTAAAAAAAGGAGATGAACATTTTGTATTATTGGATATAAAAGAAAAATCTACAGATTATATCATTGCTGGTGGGGCAATTGCGCAATATGAAAAATCTCTCGCTATTGAATTCTATTCGTTAAATATCTTTGGCACCCTGCGTCAGTTTAGATTTAACTACGAGTCAAATATTTCTGACAGATATAAAAAAAGATTTCTAAATATTAACTTCACGGAACCGGTTTTTTTATCTCCTGTAACATTTAACATTGGACTCCAAATCTGGATGTATGATTCCGCAAGACTTGCTGAATTAACCGCCAGTTTCAATACACCGTTAAATGATTATCTAAATATTTTTGTTACAAGCGGCGTTGAAATGACAAATTACCTAACCGATACTGGAACTTATGGTTATTCAAATACCTTGCTGGGAGCGGGTTTAGAATGGAATTTCAGTAAAAAAAATACGATTTTTTTAAATTGTATAAAGTTCGATTACTTGATGAGAAATAATGAAAGAATCAGATTCTTTTATGATGGAGAAATGGGCTACGCATATTTTTTAATCAAACCACATTACCGGTATGTAGAAACAAAAAACTTTGAATATTTTGACTATGTTAAAATCGGTGGGGCAAAGAATTTACGGGGTTATATGGAAGATGAATTCCTTGCAAAACAGGCGGTATGGTTTAATATTGAATACAGAAGGTTCCCTTTCTACCCACTCATTGATATAGCCTATTTTGATAGAGATTATATATATGCTTTTGGTGCCGGACTTGACGCAAAAACAAACTTAATCAATGTCTCAGTAATTTTTGCAATCCCTGAAAAGGGAACCTGGAATGATGGAAAGATCCACATATTGTTAGAAAAAAATCTATAAGGAGGCAACCTGTTTTTATTTATTATTATCAACTCATTAATTCCTTTTGATTCACCCCTGAATATGGCAATTGATTATCTGCAGGTCAGGGGATTTAACAGAATCAAAGTGATGAAACCTTCAGAAAATGAAGATATAATGAATGCGATTGATACCCTTTTCTTTTCGGAAGAAAAACTCAATGACATCGACAAAAAAATAATTCCATTGTTTGGGATTCTTTTAGGAAAATCAAATGAATTTAATACAATCTTCAACATAAGTGCCGGAAGAAAAGAAATTGAAAAACTTTATTCCAATCTTGATATCCAGTTATCGGGTCAGATTAAGAACAATATCTCATATGCCCAGGGAATAAGATTCCATTTCAGTTCAGACCTTGATTACACAGGTCCCAAACCCTGGAAAGATATTGTCCAGGCATATCTGAATGAAGGTTATGTAAAATTAGAAGATAAAAAGACTAAATTGACCATTGGTAGAAGAAATCTATTGCTTGGTTTTGGAGATGAACACAGTCTATTATTATCACCGACAAGAGAAGGATATGATGGTTTTATATTCACATATGAAGATAAATACTATGTTTTCAATTCAACTTTTTCTGTGCTTGATCCAAAAAAAATGAGATTTATATCTACTCACAGGCTTGGTTTGAATCTAAACAATATCCAGTTTGGCTTTTCCGAAAGCATCCTCTGGAGTGGAGAGATAGAACCATTATATCTAAACTTTTTTCTGCCTTATTATCTCAGCCAGTGGGGCATGGATAGAAATGATAATATAATGTGGTGTTTTGATGGCTCAATCACTTTTTTTCATACCATTTTGTTTGGTGAATTTCTAATTGATGACTATCAGTTCAGTGAACCACCTCTTGGATATACTGAGTACCCGCATAAACTTGCATTTCAATGTGGAATCAAAAACATTATATTAGAAAAAATATTCTTAAAGTTAAATTATACATTTGTAGATAAATGGGTATATACCCATCCCGTACCGAAAAATACCTATGAGGATGACTCACTCTGCCTTGGTTTTCCACTGGGAAACGATGCAGACAAATTGTCATTTGTTGTCAGATTCTTTAATAATACAAGAATATTTCCCAAAATGGCATTTGAATTTATCAGACAAGGTGAAGGCAATATATATTTACCGTATGAAGTTGAACGCGGACCTGCCTATCCTGAATTTCCATCCGGAATTGTAGAAAAGAAAATTAGTATGTTACCCGGAATTGAATTCTACATTCAACCGCGACTATTTTTTAATATAGAAGCAGGCAAAAAATATATATTTAATTTTGCACATATCCGCGATTCAAACAAAAATGAAAATATTATCAATCTCTGGTTCTGGCTTTTATTTTAAGGAGGTCTTTATGTTAAAAACGAATGAAAAAAATCTTGTTATGATGTCGGTTCAGGGAAAAATAGCAAATCCCGGTGGTCCGAGAGCACATAGTGTTGATGCTGAAGGGAAGCCTTTTTTGTTGCCAGGCACAGGCGGGATAGTTTATAATGTGAAGGTAGGTGACCCAGCATTCGGTTGGGAGGCGGACCATATTGAACCCTGCGTATCAACAATTCTTGATGAAAAAGAGCGATACGATCGTCCAAATGCGGGGTATAATTTCTATGCCTGCATCGGTAATGAAGCAATTATAAAAACTGGAGATGCCAAAGGGAAAAAAGGAATTGTTACAGGGCATCATGGCGGTGCTGAACATGTACTAATTGATTTTCCAGACGATGTCTTAGAAAAGATATCCATTGATGATAGAATTCTTATAAAGGGATTTGGGCAGGGACTCAAACTCCTTGATTATCCTGAAATTGCAGTTTATAATCTTGCACCGAATTTACTCCATAAAATGAAAATAAAACAAGTAGGTAATAAAATTCGTGTTCCCGTGACTGCAATTATTCCTGCAGAATTGATGGGTTCGGGAACAGGAAGTCTGATGATGGGTGCTGGTGATTATGATATTATGACCACAGACCGCAATTTCATTAAAAAACATAATATAGATAAGATACGGCTTGGAGATATTGTAGCACTTTTAGACCATGATAATTTATATGGTAGAAGTTTTCGTAAAGGAGCAATCACAATCGGAGTTGTGATACATGGAGACTGCCGTTATGCCGGTCATGGTCCAGGTGTGAGCACGATACTAACTTCAGCAAAATCTTTGATAGAACCGGTTGTAGACGCAAATGCAAACATAGCGAAAATATTAAAGATTGGAAGATTCAGAGCCACCCGCGGTTGACATTTCTACTTTCTTAAATATAATTGTTTATGCTAAAAGAGTTATCTGAAATAAGTGGCATAAGTGGTGATGAAGATAGAATTCGTTCCTTTATTAAAGAAAATATCTATCAATATGCAGATGAATTAATTGAAGATAATTACGGCAATCTAATCGTCCGCAAAGGGAAAATCAACAAAATAAAAATCCTCCTTGCCGCGCATATGGATGAAGTCGGAATGATGATTACAAATATTGAAAAAAATGGACTTTTAAGATTCAAAACCATTGGTTTGAGAAGCCAGACGATACTTGCGAAAAAAGTAATCGTTGGTGAAAAGAGAATACCCGGTGTCATAGGTCACAAACCAATCCATTTAACTCAACGAGGAGAAACCGACAAAGTTCCAGAAATCAAAGAACTCTTTATTGATATAGGTGCAAATTCCCGTGAAGAAGTAGAAAGACTCATTCAAATTGGAGATACGGCTACATTTGATACAAAATTCAGAAAAGAGGGCGAGATCATTTATGGCAAGGCACTTGATAATCGTCTCGGTTGTTATATATTAATGAATTTGATAAAAATGACTGATATCCCTGCTTATTATGCATTTACAGTGCAGGAAGAAGTGGGACTGCGTGGTGCAAGGATTGTTGCTTTCCGTGTAAATCCTGATATTGCAATTGCCGTGGACACAACCGGTTCTGGCGAATTTCCTGAAAAAAAGGATTTGCCTGAATATCCAGTCATGGGCAGAGGACCTGCCTTGACGTTTGCTGACTCAACGATTCTGTGTGATAGAAAACTTTTAAAGATATTTGAGAGTACTGCAAAAAAATATTGCATTCCTTTTCAATACAAACAGCCAATGATAGGCGGAACAGATGCAGGTGTTATCCATATAACAAGGGAAGGCGTTCCCTCGGCCGTCATCTCCACACCTGCGAGATATATACACTCACCCATTTCCATTGCATCAATGAAAGACATAAAAAATGGCATTAAATTATTATCCTTAACAATGGAAAAAATTTTAAAAGGAGCAAAATGGAGTTAATCAAGAATCTTACTGAAATCTATGGTCCATCGGGTAGGGAAGAGAAAATTCGTTCTTTAATCAAAAACGAAATAAAGAGATATTGCAAGAATATAAAGACCGATGCTTTGGGTAGTTTAATTGCCCATATACCAGCAAAAAGTAAAAAGAATGCAAAAAAAATAATGTTCTGTGCCCACATGGACGAAATAGGACTGATTGTAAAACACATTGATAATAAAGGATTTCTTAGGTTTGCAAGCGTAGGCGGTATCTTTGCAGAAAAAATCATGCACCATCGAGTGCTCTTTGAAAATGGAGTGATTGGTGTCATCGGGGTAGAAACAAAGCCTGAAACACCGAAGCCGCCGGGTATTGATAATTACTATATTGATATCGGTGCCAGTGATAAAAAAGAGGCAGAAAAAATGATTAGAATCGGTGATATTGCATCATTTTACCAGGAGACCGAGATTATAAATAACAAAATAGTTTCCAAGGCGCTCGACGACCGCATCGGTTGTTATTGTTTGATTGAGACAATGAAAAAAATCAAAAATAATAAAATGGAACTATATTTTGTGTTTTCAACCCAGGAAGAAGTTGGACTACGGGGAGCAAGAACAAGTGCCTATGGTATCAATCCTGATTATGCTATTGCAGTAGACGTAACCGGAACGGGTGACACACCTGAATCACCCCGTATGGCAGTAGAAATAGGTAAAGGGGTTGCAATCAAAGTAATGGATAGTGCATTCATTGCCCATCCTTTTATAAAAGACAAATTGATTTCTTATGCCCAAAAATTAAAAATTTCCCATCAACTGGAGATTCTTGAAAAGGGAACAACCGATGCTGCAATGATACAGGTAATTAGAGAAGGTGTTCAAAGTGGTGTCCTTTCTATCCCCACGAGGTATATCCATTCTCCCAATGAGGTCTGTGATTTGAATGATGTGAATACAACAGTTGCACTATTAGTTTTCTGTGCTGAACAGGGTTTTGAGTGATTGATGAAAAAAGGGTTTTCAATCGTTTTCACCTCTACAGATGCATCAGTCTCACATCATATTTTTTTATCTAAAAAACTTTTTTTTACTGTATTAATCCTTTTCTTAATCGTAATTATCTTTCTCGTTTTCGGACTGATAAAATATGGAACTCTGTCCTACCGAATGATTGAACTTGAATTATTAAAAAGACGCCTCACTGAGATGGAAAAAGAATTCAGCAAACTTGAAACAATCAAGAAAAAATTAGAGCTAAGTGAGGCAGAAAACCAGAGAATAAAGACTATGTTGGGTATTGATAAAACCCCATCTGTTGTGATCCCGGTGATGGATAAGGTTGAGAGCAAATTTGAAAAAAATCTAACCGAAGAAGCATCAGTAGAAAATTTGCCTTCACTTTTACCAGTCATCGGACAGATATCAAGAAAATTTGATGAAACACACAAAGGGATTGATATTGCTGCTCCTTTGTATTCGCCCGTAATTGCCGCAGGCAGCGGTAAGGTTATTTCTGTGGGCTGGGATACATTATACGGAAATTATGTCATAATTGAACACAGTGTAAATTATAAAACCTTTTATGGTCATCTACACTCCATACTTGTAAAATATGGAGATATAGTAGTAGGGGGCAAAATTATTGGATTAGTCGGCTCTACTGGCAAATCAACATCACCCCATCTCCATTATGAAGTAATATTTAAAGAACAGTCTGTTGATCCGATGGCATATTTGCCGGCACAGGCTGAAAAAAAAGGAGGTTTATGAAAGCGCTTATCACAGGTATTTCTGGGTTTGCAGGTAGCCATCTTGCTGAGTATCTTTTATCTTTGAATTTTGAAGTTTTCGGCACAATAAAGTGGCGCTCACGCCTGGAAAATATAGTTCATATTCTTGATAAAATCAAGCTCTTTGAATGTGATATCAGGGATCTATCTGCAGTAAAGTATGCTTTGAGTGAGTGCAAACCAGATTACATATTTCACCTTGCTGCTCAGAGTTATGTGCCATTTTCATGGCGTGCACCTTCAGAAACTATGACTACAAACATCATTGGTGAATTGAATATCTTTGAGGGAGTGCGCGAGCTAAAGATTGATCCGTTAATACATATTGCAGGTTCAAGCGAAGAATATGGAATGGTTTATCCAGAAGAAATTCCGATCAAAGAAACAAATCCTTTGCGACCATTAAGTCCCTATGCAGTGAGCAAGATTGCCCAAGATATGCTTGGTTATCAATATCATAAAAGTTATGAATTAAAGATTGTCAGGACTCGGGCATTTAATCACACAGGACCACGCAGGGGCGAGGTATTTGTCTGTTCAAACTTTGCTCGTCAGATTATTGAGATTGAGAAGAAAAAAAGGGAACCGATAATTTATGTGGGCAATCTTGAGGTAGTAAGGGATTTTCTTGATGTGCGTGATGTAGCCCGTGGCTATTATCTTTCTCTAAAAAAAGGAATACCGGGAGAGGTTTATAACATCGCATCGGGAAAGGGGATAAAGATAAAGGAACTTCTTAATAAATTGATTGCAATGACAAATCTAAACCTTAAGATTGTTCAGGAACCAGCTCGTATGCGACCTTCAGATGTAGAGTTATTAATCGGCTCAAATGAAAAGTTCAGGAAAGCCACGGGATGGCAACCCGAGATACCATTTGATAAAACACTGCAGGATTTGCTTGATTACTGGCGTTCAAAAATTTTATGAATAGAATCCTTGTAACTGGTGCTGAAGGATTTGTAGGGTCTCACCTTGTCAAAGTTTTAAAAGAGACGCTTGATATGGTCATTCCCACCTGTTATCCACCATTAAAACCGAAATACGGCAAATATATCGACCTTGACATAATGAATATTGATATGGTGCATGAAGTATTCAAATCTCATAATCCTGACATTATCCTCCATCTTGCTGCAGTGAGCTCGGTTGCAAAATCCATTATTGACCGTCCTTTTACCTATAACACAAATATAATGGGCACAGTTAATCTTCTTGAATCCGCCCTGTTGTTAAACAAAAAAATAAAATTTATTTTTGTATCAACATGCGAGGTCTATGGTGGTGGTGAAGGACTGAGAGAAGATGCACCTATTGTCTTGAAGAATCCATATGCAGTGAGCAAATACGCCTGCGAACTGATATGTAAGGATTATGCAGGAAACAATATAGATGTGATGATATTGAGACCTTTTAACCATACAGGACCTGGTCAATCCGATAATTTTGTGTTGCCCTCTATTGCCCGACAGATCGCCGAGATAGAACGTGGTAAAAAGACGCCTTTGATTGAAGTTGGCAACATCGAAATAAAAAGAGAATTTATGAATGTGATTGATGTGGTCAATGCCTACAAACTTGCAATTGAAAAATTCGTTCCCGACGAGATCTTTAATATCTCATCAAATAAATCCCATACTCTTAAAGAAGCAATTGAGTTGTTTAAAACGTTTGCAAAGACTGACTTTGAAGTAAAAACTGATCCATCACGACTTCGTAAAAGTGATATTTCAGTCCTTGCCGGGAACGGCGAAAAATTTTCTCGGTTGGCAGGGTGGTCACCTAAAATACCATTTGAGAAAACTATTGAAGATTTATTGAATTACTGGCGGGCAAAAATTCATACTTCGTAGATTTTCAAGAATATGAACATTCTAATCATTAACTGGCAGGATTGGAAAAATCCTTATGCTGGTGGAGCCGAAGTTTATCTCTACGAAATATTTAGCCGGCTGATTAAAAAGGGACATAAAGTTTTTTTACTCTGCAGCAGGGGACCGGAACAGACAAGGTATGAAATCCTTGATAACTTTGAAGTTATTCGCATCGGCAAAAGGATTAATTTCAATTTTTTTGTGCCGTTCGCCCTGCGCGCAATTTTAAGAAATAAAAAGATTGATATCATAATTGATGACCAAAATAAAATACCGTTCTACTCACCATTATTTACCAAAAAGCAAAATTTAATAATGATTATGCATCTATTTAGAGAAACGATCTACCGGGAGACAAACTTCATTTTTGCGAGTTATGTTTACATAACCGAAAGTCTAATTCCGGTTTTTTATCGCCATTCGCATTTTATTGCCATATCTCAAAGCACTGCATGTGATTTGAACAAAATGGGAATCAAAAAGAAAATCTCAATTGTCTATAGCGGAATACCTGCATTTGAAAAAAAATATGCTATTCAAAGAGATAAAAATCTCGTTATCTATGTGGGAAGGATAAAAAAATATAAATCCATTGACCACATCTTGAAGGCGATAAATTTAATAAAAGGTGAAATACCCGTAAAGCTTGTAATCGTTGGCGACGGAGATGCGTTGGGAGAATTAAAAAATCTTGCAGATGAATTGAAATTGGAGGTTGATTTTAAGGGCTTTGTTAGTGAAAAAGAAAAATATGAAATTTATCAGAGGGCACGCGTTCTCGTTCAACCGTCAGTAAAAGAAGGCTGGGGACTAACCGCCATAGAATCCCAGGCCTGCGGAACGCCGGTAATCTGTGCTGACTCACCGGGATTAAAAGAAACCTTGCTTAATGAAAAGACTGGCTACCTATATGAGTACGGAAATATAAAAGAACTTGCCGCAAAAATTAAGGATATGATTACTGATGATACAAAATGGCAAAAATTTTCTAATGCGGCAATAGAGTGGGCAAAAAATTTCTCCTGGGATCGTTCAGCGGAAGCAATGGAGAAAATTTTAATGGATTTATATGATAAATGAACAAAATCTTCTATTTTAGATTAAAATCCTTATTTTACTTTGTATTTCTTATCTTCATTCAGTCAAAAATTATTTACACTGCCAGTGATTTTTACACTGCGCTCAAAAATTACCAAAATGGAAATTATCAAATCATCCGCACCAATTGCTTCTCTTTGAGTAAGAATTATTTGAATTCCTTCAAACTCCATCAAAAAAGGGCTGAAATCCTTAGCCTTTTAATCCAGCGACTCATAGAAAGAAAAACTTACCTTCTTGTATTTGATTATATAAAAAAATTTGATTATCTCCAGATTGATACAAAGTTTTTAGATGACATTGCACTCAACCTTGGAACAGAGGGATTCTTTATCGATGAACTCCTGCATTTATTGCCGAACAAGGAATTTTACTATGCCTATCTTCAAACTCTGATAGAAAATAATAATTTAGCTCGTAAGGGTGAGTATAAACTTGCCGAAGCACGCCTTGCTGAATATATTAAAAAACATAAAAATGGTAAATATTACTATTCTGCACCATTTAAAATGGGAACGATAAAATACCCCAGCCAGGAATTTGATGCTTCAGCCCACTATTATAATCTTACATCTGCTGATTCTGAATTGAGATGTGATGCATTAAAAAATCAGATAATAGCCCTGAAAAAATCAGAACTTTGGATTGATTTAATAGAGAACAGTAAAAACATTATTGAAATCTGTCCTGAGTCATCAAAGGCAGAATATTATTTTGAAACTGACTACGCCTATTTGCGAAGCGGTAATACAGGCAACACAATTGGTTATTTAAAAATATCGGCAAGTTTGAAATTTTCTATTGATTACTATCACTGGCTCGATGGGGTATACCTTGGGAAAGGAGACTGTATACATGCGATATATCATTGTAGATATAGAAGAATTATTAAAGAATTTGGCACAGGTGATGTCTAATCTGTTGAAGCAAAAAAAGATTGGAATAATTAAAATGGACAAAAATATCACGATATTATCTTTCCAGCCTACCTTAATAAAAAGATACTACAGGATATTTTCCTTTTTGCTTCTCACTTCTTACTTCCTGATATCTAATTGTTGCGGTTATTCCACACGTTCTTTGTTGCCCGGTTACATTCATAGAATTCATATAAAAATATTTGAGAACCAGACTTATAAAACAGGACTTGATGAAATTGCTACTGAATCAACAATTGAGGCATTCCGTAAAAATTCGAACCTAAAAATCGTCAGCGAAGACCAGGCAGATATTGTGATAAATGGTAAGGTGACGGGTTTTTCAAAGGAACCCTATGTTTATACCGGTGCACTCAATGTATCTCAATATAAAATTACAATCAGATTTTCTGTAACCTGCTTTGACCAAGTCAAAAATACAATCTTCTGGCAGGGTGATATTTCAGACTGGGCAACATACACGACTGATGAAGATACAGGCATCAGAGAGGCCATTAAAAAAACCGCCGACCGTCTGGTTACGGCAATCATTACAAACTGGTAGAAACATCCATTGACTTTTTTTAAAATATGAGTAGAATTATATATGGCTCTAACCGATATTAAAGAAAAAAAGGGTGAAGAAAGAAAAAGGGAAAAAAGACTCGTTCATTTTACAAACACGAAAGTCAAAAAATTTATTGAGTCTTCTAAGTTTAAAACAAAGGATACAAAGATACTGGCTGATTATATTACCAAAGCCCTTCTTGATTACATCTTTTTCCAGCAACATAAAGAAATTGGAGAATTAACCGAAGAACATTTGCGCCATTTTTTACTTGAATATGCACCACAGAAACTTGAACTAAACAAAGATTCAGGCAAAGAAATTCCCAATATATTAACAAACTTTATTGAATTCCTTGATAATGAAGGGCATATAAAGAATAGTATACAACTTAAAAAGGTATTGGATGAAAATAGCAAAGGCTTTATAAAGTCATTACCATCGCAGAAATCATCTGATAAAAAATCCTTGCCAAAGACTACAAAGGAACCCGTAGTTTCAGAAGGAGCAAAAGTCGGAAGAAACGACCCCTGCCTTTGTGGCAGTGGGAAAAAATACAAAAAATGCTGCGGGAAGAACTGATTGTTATCAATCAGTCATCCCGCAATGGCTTTGGCCTTTTCTATGTGCCTTGGTTTGATAAATTTTAGTTATTTTACTATCACAATCTTTCTTACCTCTTGACGGCTATCAATCCTTGAATGTATAAAATAGACACCGCTCGGTAATGATGGTAATGCCAGATTGTATTTTCCAGGCAAGTAAGACTTTTTTGAATGCCAGACTCTGCTTCCTAAAGAGTTATAAACACATATTTCAACATCGCTTGTTCTACTCAGTTTTAGGTCAATCTTAGGAATTCGAACAATTGATTGAACAAAGATGCCATCCGGTTCGGCACCCTGCTTAACCAGTTCTCTAACAGATACACCAGAGGGCAATATTGGCAAAAGAAGATGTGATGGAAGTATTGGTGTTCTATATATTTTTTGCGTGGCAATTACAAAATTGGGGTCGTTTCTCTGAAACGGAGCACCTGTATTGGGATTCTTCTCAAATCTTGGATAATTTGATGATGAGATGATTACCCGCAAACGATGTCCCGTATTAAAAACCTGTGCTGTACTCCACAGATCAATATTAAATGTATCAGGCACATTGGGAATTAGAGAATCTTCTCTATCAAAGCCATGACGATGGCGTGCCTTCAGAATATTATCAGTTACAAGAATAGACCTACCATCAGGGTATACATCCGTAACACGAACCGTCCAATCTGTATCATATCGGTCTGATGCAGCATAAAGGACAAATTTTAACTTACCGATTACGGTCAATGGTGATGTTAATGGCGGTGTTGAGAATATTAAAACATCTGAGCGGTTTTCAATCGGTCTCTGATCAATCGGTCCATAGCCATGGGTCAAACCTATGAACTCTCTACCGCCATAGGTTGTGCAAGGATTTGCGGGATTATAAATGAAAGTGTCAATTGCGAATGTTGTTGGAGGTATGGTATCAAGCAGATGGTTATCGCGCAAATAATACTTTTTATAAACGACCTGAGGCAGAGGCCAGGTATCTGCTTCTACCCACCGGTTCCAGCGCGTTGTATCCTGAGTGTCGCAATCACCCATTAAATAAAATTTCACTTTTGGGGGAGGAACCGGACCACCACCTTGCTTCATCCAGTAATCATACCAGTCCAATAGCATCTCAATGAAACTCAACTCATCCATCTCCGCATTCGGTGGATAGACTAAGTCACCCTGTTCCCTTGTTCCCCAGGCATCACCATGCCCCCAGGGTCCGATGAATAATTTCTGGTTATGAAATCGTTTCTGCAATTCAGTAAAAGCCTCAAGAACTCCATCGGTATACATATCATACCAGCCTTCAATATGAAACATTGGATAATTTGCTACATTGTATTTCTGTGATAAATCAACAATTGCCCATTTATTGCCATATTTGGGATATTTGCATACCGTATCAATGAGCCAGGGTGTACCAACACCATTTAACCAGGTTTCAACGAGTGCCTTCCTGAATTGACCACCGGTAAATGCACAATCCCGGTATAGATTCGGAGCCGCAACCATAGGTGCACAACATACAAGCTTGGGTGGTAATGCACCAGCGGCATAATATTGTGTCATTCCATGGGCTGAAGCACCAATCATTCCAACCTTGCCATTACACCAGCTCCTTGTTCCAACCCACTGCACTGCATCATAACCATCCTGTAAATCACCCCAGCCATCAGTCCAGAAAACCATAGGTTCGCCTTCAGAATCTCCATAACCACGAAGATTTTGAACAACAAGGGCATAACCCATTATATCGCAGATAAGGGTGATATAAATATCATCCCAGCCTCGTGAATAAGGAGTCCTTTGCAACAATGCCGGCGCCTTTAGAATCGGGTTGTTCCAGAAAGGGCGATAAATGTCTGTTCCCAATTTCACTCCATCCCTCATCGGCATACCAACGCTATCTTTCTGATAGCCCAATATTAATACCGACGGAAGGCATAGACATATAATTATTGTTTTAATATTTTTCATAAAGACCTCCTTTTATTAAAATTCTGCCATCTACCAACTTCCTTTATCTTAACAGCACCACCTTCACTACCTTATTGAAGCCACCGGCAACAAATTTAACAAAATAAACACCGGCAGGCAATCTGCGGCCAAAATCATCGCAACCATTCCAGATAATTTTTGATTCTTAATTCTGGTTAGTGGTTACTTGATTATTAAAAGACTTGACAACCCGACTTGCAACATCATAAACCTTAATATCAAGACCGTGTATCATGTAATATCCAAATTGTTTTTGAATGGATTCGGTGATACTACCATCATAGACATTAGTTCAACCCGTTCCTGAATCCCTGTTATTGCCTGCAATGCCTTCCACACATTCAATCTTCCCCAACCGTATTTATTATTGAGATATGGTGCACCCTGCGATGGTCTATCTGCATTATTAAGCAGAATATTGTAAACAACCGTAATCAGAAGACTGGAATTCTTGTCGAGAAGGATTGCTACCGCACCGGTGGCATGGGCACAGGAAAATGATGTGCCATGGATAGTTGTGTATTGATGATTATTCCAAGCAGTCCTTATACTATAACCGGGCGCGCTCAAATCAGGTTTGGTCAAATTCCAGTCATTCCGATACGAGTAAATTGTATCATCCCAGGGAAAAGAATCAGGCGCTGATCCGCGCGAAGAAAAAATCACTATCGAATCATTATTATTCGATGCGCCAACACCAAGCACAAGGGGATAGTTGCCTGGAGTATTAGCAGTTGATGGGACCGGTCCTCCATTGCCGATTGAAAATACAGGAATAATTTCAAGTGACTTCATAGCAATTCACCTATAAAATCATACATTACAAGAAGTCTTTTGTCAAGACCTGAATACTTTTGTTAACATTCACTCTATCTTTGTCCAGTGTTTTCGTAAAATTAATCAATACTAAAAGACTATAAACTTTTTCGTAAAAGTTCCGCTTTTATCAGAGTAAAATGTGATAAAATAGCATCCTTTCACCAGTTCAGGTAATTCTATACTAAAACAGTCAGTCTTTGTAAAAACCTTTCTCCCCAGAACATCAAAGACTTCAACCATTTTATATCTTTCTCCGTTTCCAATGTTGAATGTAATTCTCTTCCCAGACGGAAAGATTGTAGGTAAATTCTGACTATTCAAGACAATATCTTGGTTTTCCTCAACCGAGACATTCAATGGTGTGTATCTGAATGCAGATAATCTTGTGCCACCGGCATAACCCCATCTGGTATTGAACATATCCATTCCTAATGGAGCAACGCCCCAGGGATTGTTATCAAATATCACCGTATCAACAACCCATTGATTTCCACCGTTCGTCGTCTTCAAGAAGATACCAAAATGGCTTCCCTGCCAGCCTGCACGATTACCACCACCAACTGCAAAACCATTCTGAGTATCAATGAACTCAATCGCAAATAAACTGTATTTACCAATAGATACAGACGGTCCCATTATTTCAACCCAGGTGTTTCCACCGTCAGTCGTTTTAAAGAAAACACCAGGTGATGCTGAATCCTTTAATCCGCAGACCCAACCATTGAGGTTATTAATAAAATGAACCCCATTAAACTGATACATCGCATTTGACACTTGAGCTGTCCAGGTGGTTCCACCATTTGTTGTACGGAGAATCAATCCATTTATCCCCTGGTGGTTAATTGTATCATAATCACCACCAACAATCCAGCCTTCATTAGGATTTATAAAATAAATGCTTCTCAATGAACCCGAGACCGGTGCACTCTGGATAGTCCACGAGGAGCCACCATTCGTGGTCTTTCTAATATCACTATTAGCACCCGCAAGCCAACCCGTATTGGCATCAAGGAAGAATACATCATCCCACATTTTACCGATAAACTCAGAAGTCAATCCGTAAATATTTGTCCAAGAATTGCCTCCGTTTGTGGTCTTATATACAACTGCGGCAGGAAAGAAATTGGCGATTAGCCCCATTGCAGTGAGATAGCCAACATTGATATTTACAAAATCCATCCCAAAGACAAACATACACTGATTGACCGTCCAGGGACGTATCTCCTGCCAGGTCGTTCCGCCATTAGTAGTTTTATAAATAATACCTCCAACCTGATCCCTCACTCCACAAAGGATGCCAATAAGTGAATCGGGTGCTGATGCATCCAAGAATCCATTGTCGGTCGGCTCATAATGGCGTGTCTCCCATCTTGATACACCAAAAAGACAACCTACAACAAAACAACATAAAACAACTTTCCTCATACTTCCTCCTTTTTAAATTAACCTTACGATATTATTTTAGTTAAAATTGTTTAATTGTCAATATTTTTTATCGTCCTAAGATAAAAGGCTAATAATCCATTCTAAATAATAACCAAATAAGGAAGGATATACCTTTTTCTTTTCCTTTCAACCCAGAATATTCTCTTAGGGTGGATACCATGTCTTGAAACTCTGCATTCCTCTCTTGACAAATGCCTGTTTTTACTTAAAATTATGTACTTACCTTTATGAATATTAATGGTTATCTTGCTGAAAAGAAACAGCTTGTGGATACAGCTCTGAAGAAATATTTCACTGATAATAATCCATGCTTTGATATTATGTACTATTCGCTTGATCAAGGAAAAAGGATAAGGCCAATTCTTGCCATAGCGAGTTATGAAGCAAATGGTGGCGGGGATATTAGTGTAATAATGCCTATTGCCTGTGGGCTTGAATTAATTCATACATATTCACTTATTCACGATGACCTCCCGGCAATGGATAATGACGATTATCGCCGGGGTAAGGAATCCGCGCATAAAAAATTTGGTGAAGCCCTCGCCGTCCTTTCTGGAGATGGCCTCTTTGCCTATGCCTTTGAGTTATTTGCCGAATCCGATGACTATCTGCCTCAAAGGGTAAGGATAATAAGAGAAATAAGTGAAGCCGTGGGACCAAAGGGGGTTGTTTATGGACAGGTGCTTGATATTCAGAATCATAAAGATTTAAATCCAAAGACTCTACGCCAAATCCATTTAAATAAAACCGCCAAATTTATTGCCCTATCAATCAAGGTGGGTGCGATAATGGCACAAGCACAAGAGGATAGAATAAAAATGCTGGAAAAAGCAGGATTATTTCTTGGCATACTCTTCCAGTATACCGATGATATACTTGATGTTACCGGCAAAAAAGAGAATTTGGGCAAAACACCACAAAAAGATATTTTACAAAAAAAACTCACCGCTCCAAGGATTTATGGACTTTCCGGTGCAAAATTTCGTGCCCAGAGATATGCAACACTCGCAAAAAATATTTTCAGTCAACTGGGCATGAATTTTGAAATATTCAGTGAAATCACCGATTTTGTACTGAATCGGACATTCTAATATGTCCACCAATATAATAATTAACAATTATTAAAAAAATATGGGTTTACTTGAAAAAATAAACAAACCTGATGATTTAAAAAAATATTCAGTTGAACAACTCCAGGTGCTCGCAAAAGAAATTAGAGAAGAAATTTTAAAAACTGTAGCCAACAATGGTGGACATTTAGCACCATCATTAGGAGTTGTGGAACTCACTCTTGCTATTTATCGGGTGTTTGATGGCGAAAAAGATAAAATAATATGGGATGTGGGACATCAGACATATGCTCAAAAATTGATAACCGGCAGGAGAGAATCATTTTCAACTTTGAGAACTTACAAAGGGATAAGTGGATTTCCAAAAAGGGAAGAATCAAAGTTTGACCATTTCAATACTGGGCATTCATCAACTTCTTTATCTGCAGCAGCAGGCTTTGCTATTGCAAGAGATTTCAGGAAAGAAAATTATCATATCATAAGTGTAATCGGAGATGGTTCGCTTGGTGCAGGTATGGCATTTGAAGCATTAAATTACATCGGGCAATTGAAAAAAGATGTCATTGTAATTTTAAATGATAATGAAAGATCTATCGGCGAAACAGTGGGTGCTTTATCACAGTATCTCACAAAAATCATCACCACAAGAACATACAACAGATTTCGTGATGATTTGTGGATATTTTTAGGTAAATTTCCACCATATATCAGGGACCGCGCAAGAAATTTTGCAAAAAGGATACAGGAAGGTTTGAAAGGTTTATACTCACCTTCAGTAATATTTGAAGAACTTGGTCTCAGGTATATCGGACCACTAAATGGGCATAAACTAAACGAACTCATTGATACATTCTCAAGGGTAAAAGAGATGCGGGGACCAAGATTAATCCATCTAGTCACAAAAAAAGGAAAAGGTTACAAAATAGCGGAAGAATCACCGGAAAAATTTCATGGTATAGCACCGTTTGATATCAATACCGGTGTTGAGAAACAAAAACACAATACATACACAAATGTTTTTGGTGATGCGATTGTAAAATTTGCTGAAAAAAATAAAAAAATCGTTGCCATTACCGCCGGGATGTGTCTGGGCACAGGATTAAAGGATTTTTCATTAAAATTTCCTGAGCGATTCTTCGATGTTGGAATTTGTGAGCAACATGGAGTAACAATGGCAGCAGCACTTGCACTTGAAGGTTATATTCCTGTTTGTGCAATATATTCAACTTTTCTCCAGCGCGCCTATGACCAGATAATCCATGATGTTTGTTTACAAAATGCACCGGTGATATTCGCGATTGATCGTGCGGGTCTCGTTGGCGAAGATGGACCGACCCATCATGGAACCTTTGATTTATCTTATCTTAATTGTATCCCCAATATCGTAATCAGTGCCCCCAGAAATTCCTCAGAACTGGTTTCTCTCTTAAAGACTGCGATAGAATATCGTAATGGACCTTTTGCAATCCGTTATCCTCGCGGCAATTGTGAACCACCTGCAAATTTTGACATTCCAGCAGTAGAAATTGGCAAATGGGAAATTTTAAATCAGGGCAAGGATTTCGCAATAATTGCCTGCGGTTCAATGGTTCAGATTTGTAGTGAAGTATTATCTTTATTGCAAAAAAATAAAATTAACCCCTTTTTAGTAAATGCCCGTTTTGTTAAACCGCTTGATTGCGAATTGCTTGATAAACTCATCAGTAGCGATTTGAAAGCAATATTTATCGTTGAGGAAAATACTTTTATTGGGGGACTGGGTAGCACAATCGCAGTCTATCTATCAAATAGGAATTCAGCAATAAAAGTTTATACGATATCCCTGCCCGACAAATTTATTCCACATGGTGCAAGAAATATTCTTCTCAGTGCCGTTGGTCTTGACACCAATTCCATTGCGGATAAAATTATTAAATTATTATGACTTTATTCTTAATTCTTTTGATAAACCAGTTTACCCTACCTTATGAGATTAAAACATTTGTTACTCCAGATGTTCAGTATATAATATATGCGCGATTTTATAAGGGAGAGTTCATCAGTATTGATAGTATTGTACCAATGTCCAGTTATCTTTCTGTAGGATTGAAAAAGAAGAATCAGAAATTGCTGCTGAAGGAACTTCAGAGCGACTTACTTAAGAAAGGTGGATATGCAAACAAAGGTTTGTTCGGCACATTTGAAGTGCCACTGCCCAAGGGTGGATTCAGCGATTTTATGGGCGAGACTGGTAAACTTGATGTCGGGGGATATATAAAAATAACGCTGGGTGGAACCGAGACCTTTTATTCAAATCTACCTACAAACCAGCAGAGAACCTCACTACTACCTGAGTTGAAGATGGAACAGGAAATGGCAGTAAATCTTGATGGAGAGGTTGGCGACCGGATGAGGGTCTTTATTGACCACAATTCAACAAGGGTGGATGAAAACGAAAATAAAATTCGCGTTACCTACAAAGGCAAAGAAGATGAAATACTACAGGAAGTTGAAGGAGGTGATACCCAACTTTCCATTCCCGGGACGAGTTATACCGGTGATATTCCGTCTCATCAGGGACTGTTTGGGCTTAAATCAACAGGTAAATTAGGACCAGTTGATATTGTTGCAATTGCCTCCAGGGAACAGACTCAGTTCAGTGAACAGGAAATAACCGGCGGTGCAGAAAGTATGCCTGATACAATCTGGGCAAGGGATTATCAAAAAAGACAGTTTTTCTGGCTTGGCACCAGTGATTCAATCATTGAACTCCGTGTCTATATTGATGATGGCAATCCCGCAAATAATAATAATGGAATCACGCGCTATGCATATGCATATCTTGATTTGAATGATGACAATATCCCAGATGATAGCATTGAAAAAGAAGAGGGATACTTTACTTTAAAATATGAAGGTCTTTTACAGGATTATCAATTTTTTGGTAGAAGAGTGAATATAATTGAATTGAAAAACAGTTTATACAATAATATTGAAGCACTCGGCGTTTACTATCGTAAAATCAATAATCAAGGTCAAGAAGATACTGTTGGATTTATTGGCTCCGATACATTTAGATTAAAACTCATATGTCCGAGAACTTTTAGGCCGACATCACTCACCTGGAAATATTATGAGTTAAAAAATTATTATCGTATTAGCAGTCCTGGGGGCACAATTGATACAATCAGAATATACCACAATGTTGCCAATGGTATTGATGATGATATTTATCAAAACAGAACTTTAATATCCATATTGGGGCTTGATAACGATAATAATAATTTAGTAGACCCATATAACGGATATGGCGGTTTTGATTTCAATCGTGGACTTTTAATCTTCCCTGAACCAACACCATTTGTAAACAACAATCTTCCTGAACCTGATTCACATATATATAACAATCCATATTATTCCATCGGGCCGGACAAATATTACATATATACCAAATCTGTTCAGGTAAAGCGCATTTTTAGTATTCCATTTAATACAAAAAGAGTAAGGGTTTATATAAATGATGTTTTGATAGACTCAACACAATATGTTGTGGATTACGATGGAGGTAAACTTGAGTTTTTAAGACCACTTTCAGTAACAGATAGAATTCGTATCCAGGCAGAATATTCCACCTTGTTTTCTGCCTCTCAGAAATCGCTCATTGGGATAAGGGCAAATTCTAAAATATTTGAAGAAGGAAGTTTGGGTTCTTCTTTCTTTTATCGCACAGAATCTTATCAAATGGCACCTTATGAACATATAAGATTAAATGAAGAACCATATAATCGCATGGTATGGGAAGTAGACTGTGCGTTACCAGGAAAAATTCCTTACCTAACAGAACTTCTTGACAATCTGCCATTGCTACAAACCGAAGCCGAATCAAAATTCAATATCAATTTTGAAGGCGCTTACTCATTCTCAAATATAAACTCAAAAAATACGGCATATCTGGATGATTTTGAAGCCACGACAATAAACCATTCAGTCACTTTAACAAAAAATTACTGGCATCTTTGTTCAAAACCAGTAAACCAAGATACGGGAAATTTTGCCAAAAAAAGAATCATCTGGTTTAACCCACCAAGTAAAAATGTATTCAAAATGGAAGATATCTACAATAATCCGACAGATCCAAAGGCAATTGCTGAAGTTTTGCAGATTCAATTCACCCCAGATAATCCCCAATCCTTTGCTGGATTAACTCAGTATATTACAAACACCAATCTTGATGAATGCGAAAATATTGAATTAATTGTAAATGGGAAGGGCGGTAAAATTCACATAGAAATTGCCGAAGAAATCAGTGAAGATCAGCTGCGCAGGAATAAAAAAGGTGAAATCGTTGGTCTCAATACATTTGAAGACGAAGACAATGCACCAAGGAACTTTTCCTGGGATGCGGTAAACGAAGACAGGGGTTTAGATAATGTTGCGGGCAAAGATGCCCATAATGTTAGCGGCGATGATGGAAATGATGATTATACAGACGAGGATTATACGGGTGGGATCAACGGCACTGAAGGTAACAGAATATGGGACACAGAAGATATAGACAGAAATGGAATATTCAACTTAAGTTCTAATATATACCATAGTTACTCCGTGCATCTCGATTCAACGCGATTCCTTGTTGAAGGAGGTTTAAAGAGTGGCTGGAAAATGTTTCGCATTCCATTTAAGGATTCGTTAGCATGTGATACTACTTTTGGCATAATAAACTGGCAAAACGTTAAATTCGTTCGTATATGGTTTGACAATTTTTCCGGACCAGAAGTAATATATATTCATAAATTGAGTTTAACTGGAAGCAGATGGAAAAATTATGGCATTGTAACTAATGACTCTTTAAATCCTGTTGATACAACAGAAAAATTTATTATTACGCCGGTGAATACCGAAACTCATACTTACTATAAACCACCTTATCCACTTCCCATCGACCCGCTCACAGGAAAGAAAATAAATGAAGGGGGTTTAGAGTTCAACTTATTGAATATCAAAGAGAATCACACCTGCATTGCCTATCGCAGAGTCGAAACGCAGGAAGACTACCGTAGTTATGATACATTGGTATTTTATTTCCGGACCCTACACTCAAATCCAGAAATTGCCCTGCGCTTTGGTTCGGATTCTAATTACTACGAATACAAAATCAATTATGAAGCAGGAATACTGGGATATAATAACTGGCGAAAATACACAGTGGCGATGACTAAGTTTCCTGAATTGAAGAAAAAAACCCAGGGTATTGGAAAATTTACCGAAGGCTCTTATACGGTCTCGGGAAACCCTTCATTAGAGACAAATCGGTTCTTTGAAATCAGAATCACAAATCCATTTACAACCCCGCTCACCGATACGATGTGGTTCAACGATATTAAACTAACATCTCCCAAATATGATATTGGTAGAATTCTCAGAACAAATGGTTCCCTGAATATTGCCGATTTATCAAGTATAATATTTTCTTATTCTGAATCAAACGGCAAATTCAAAAGATTATCAGAATCCAAAAATATTTCAACATCCGGTCCAGGCAGAAATTACGGTATAAATTCTATGATTTCACTTAATAAATTTCTTCCCTCAACCTGGGGCTTTAGCATTCCTCTTGGATTGAGTTATAATAAAAATATACAGGAACCAAGATATTCATCTATGATTGCATCTGATATTGAATTGGATGATTCAAGTCAGGCATTGGAAAAATCAATGAGCACGGTTCGGGGTTATAATATAAGTCTCTCAAAGACCGGCTCCCGAAACTGGTTTATGAAACAAACCCTGGATAACCTTAGATTTTCCAACGACCGCACGGTCAGCGTTTCAAACGGTCCCAAAAATGCCGATACCTCGGATTTAAGGAATTATCGTGGTGAATATAGTCTTGGACCAAAGGCATCGATTAGATTACTTAAACAACAGATATCTCTTCTACCCCAAACAATCTCCTTCAGTTCATTATATGCAGAAAACTCGATAAAGTCATATCGTCGTGATAGTCTAAACCAGCCATTTGACGCAAGCCCTGGTTATCCCCAACATCGCAAGATGATAACCCCAAGTTTCTCTACAAGTTATTCTCCACATCAAATTCTATCTACATCTTATAGCTTTTCACAGACAAGGGACTCGGTATCGGAAAAATGGCGTTTTGGTGAAGAAGTCAACCGTTCTCAAACATTCAATAGTCGCATTTCACAAAATTTGATAATTCTTAATCCATCTCTACAATTTGCTGCAAATTATAACGAAGACCATCGCTTTGAACTGCGTAAACCTTATGACCGCAGGGGAATTAACAACAGTTCAAATATAAGCATTTCAACAATTGCTGATATCAAAAAACTGGTGAAATTTTTTACCCACCTGCGCGATGAGTCAAAAGATAGTCTGCAGATCCCCGGTTCGCCGCTCTGGGTCTTAAAGCAAATTGAAACCTTCGTAGACCTCATTCAGAATCCCAGCATAAATCTCTCAAGACAAAAATCATCGGGTTATTATAGCAAAGTAAGACCTGATTTAAAGTATCAATTCGGTCTTATTGATACAATCCCATCTAACCAGATTGACCCCAATAGTTATTCAAGCCGCAGTATAACCGATAATATCAGTACAAGTTCAGGTATAAATTATAAAATATTTAGCTTGAATGGTAGTTACTCAAAACAAATTAATAGGAGTTTTGGTTACAGTGGAGATGAAAATAGAAGTGTAAGTGAATCCTACCCGGGTGCAACCCTGAGAATTTCTAGCGTTGAAAAAATATCAATCTTAAAGAAGTATGCATATACATCATCAATAAATATAGGTCTAAACCAGAATTATCAGAAACTTTATCGGGTATCTCTTGATACTGTACCCAAATTGACATCGGATAGCAAAACCCTATCTTTTAATCCACTTCTCGGTTGGCAGGTCAACTGGAAACGAGGTATTACCACAAATACAAATATTAATTACTCAGAAACGCAAAACCATCAATATTCAGATATGTTCGTAAATCCATCCAAAACTGTAAACTGGGGTGGTTCAATGTCCTTTGCTTATACATTCAGTGCACCGAGGGGAATAGCCCTGCCGTTACTTCGCGGTATAAGATTTGCATCAAATCTTACAACAAATATAACGTATAGTTATAACCGCAGCACAAGTTACTCAGCATCAATAGAAAATCCAAACAACCTCGATATGAATAACCCTGTGGTTGATAATGAAAATAACAATATTGATGTTTCACTCAGTTATAATTTTTCAACGAGTATTACAGGAGGAGCAACCCTGAATTACTCCCGTAATCAGGACCGGGTTTTTAATAATAGTTACCGTAGGGTAGGTTTGAATGTATGGGCAAATATCAATTTCTGAAAATTAATTTAATATTTTTGTTTTTTACAGGCATTATTAGTGCAAAAGGGCCTTATGATTATCTGGTAGAGTTCTGTAAATTTGGTAATCGAACAATTGGAACCGAGGGACATAGAAATGCCTTAAGTTATATTATAAAAAATCTGAAAAATCCTGAAATAGATTCTTTTTACATTGATGGTGTCTGGCTTTACAATATTTATCAGAAATTTCCTGGGGATGAACCCTTGATTGGTATTGGCACACACTGGGATTCAGATCGAAATTGTCCCGGTGCTAACGATGGGGGCTCAACTGTTGCATTACTCTTAAAACTTGCTGATACCCTCTCAAAAAATCCTTCGGATATGAATATCCATATTCTATTTTTTGATGGTGAAGATGTAGAAAAGGCTGAACTTTACGGCTCAACTTATTTTGCTGCAAAATGTCTTGATCATTATTCTTTTATATTGATTGTTGATATGGTTGGAGATAAAAATTTGCAAATTTATAAAGAAGGCTATTCCACAAAATTTTTCCCCACGCTTGTTGATTCAATCTGGCAGATAGGGATGATGGAGGTGCCAGGCACTTTTATTCCGGCAATTAAGTATTTTATCATTGATGACCATATGCCTCTGATAAAATATGGTATAAGGGCAATTGTTATCATAGATTTTGATTATCCTTACTGGGATACACCCTTCGATACCATTGATAAATGCAGTAAAGAAAGTTTAGATAAAATGTATAAATTTTTATTACGCATAGTGTATCCAGAATATTGATGAAGCATAAAGAAATCCTTGCTTTATCCGTTTTGATTTCTGTCCTTTTAATAGTAAATATCGTGAATTACACAGTATGGAAATCCAACAAAAAAAGTTACGCCTTGATCATAGAAGAAGAGATGCGACAAATTTCAATCAACAATGCGAACGAAGAAGAACTTGAAATGTTGCCTGGCATTGGTCCTGCATTAGCCCAAAGAATAGTTGAATTTCGCGAAAAGAATGGCGAATTCAAAAAAATAGAAGATATTAAAAAAGTAAAGGGGATTGGTGAGAAATTGTTTGAAAGGATTAAATCCTATATCAAACTATAAATATGTTTCTTTAAATAAT
>CAZLGA010000027.1:0-27191 GCA_964559225.1 uncultured bacterium
ATAACCAAGAGAATTTAAAAGTAGTAGCATGAAAGACTCTACAAATCATAACCATCATTTTTGTCTTGACAACAGGGGCGCAGTTCACTCCACCACTACAAATTTTTGAAGATATTCTAATTTGATTAAATACTCTGCCTTGGGGCGTGGCGAAACCTATCATTTCTAATTCAAATCGCCCTGAGTCATATCCCATATCACCTCGTAAGTGGAAATAGGGTCGTTCCAATACCATATTCTTTGTCATTCCAAGCCATACCTTTTTTGCATTGCAAACTATCCCTTACTGCCATTCCGAACTATCACTCACTCCATTCCGAACCATCCCTCACTGTCATTCCGAACCATCCCTTAATGTCATTCCGAACTTGTTTCGGAATCTAAAAAGATGCTTAATAACATACCCAACCTATTGAGATGCTGAAACGAGCTCAGCATGACATTGTACAGAAACAAATAGTTCAGTGAGCAACGACCGTAGGCATCCACCTCGTAAGTGGAATTGGGGTATTTTTTTGTCTGTTCCCTGTAGAGTAAAAAGTAGAGAGGAATCAGCAAATCGTCCTATTGACAAAAATTGAATCTTGAGTATAATACATCATAAGAAAGTTATATGAAAAAGGAGGTGATGGGCTGAAGCACATAAATGTGGGTTATGGGGCTTTGCGGATGTGCCTGGGAACATCCGTCGGATGTAAGACGGCGCAATCCGGTTGCATCCGTGGAAATCTATGTTAACTTATTTCTGCATAGCAGAAAAAGGAAGGAGTAAAAATGAAGAGATTAATGTTTGGTTTAGTAGCCCTTGTGGCAATGATAGCACTCGTTGGTTGCGGTGGCGAAGCAGAGAAACTCGCCGCACCAGAGATAATTGGTGTAGTTGCTGATTCTAATTCAGTAACTCTGACCTGGAAAGAAGATACCACTGTGACCAACCATGCTGATTTTTCTGGTTATAATGTATATTGCTCGACCGATTCTGCATCACTGATGGTTGAAGATGGCGAAGACCTCAATCCTGTTAATACAACTGTTATAACCACCAATACCTTCAGGGTCACGGCTTTAAGCAAAGATTCTGTGTATTTCCTCCAGGTTAGAACAGTGAACAAAGATGATAAAGTAGGTTCTTATAATACTGATGTGCCTCTGGTTCAGATTTCTCCAAGACCTGAGTTTGTGATCGGTAAGATAAAGTTGGAACTCTCTGCATCCGGGCAACCACCACTGAATGAAGATAGTTGTGCCTTAAGATTTTCAACCGGGGAAATTCTTAATGAGGTCAATAATGAATTTCCAAATGCAGATATATTTGCAGATGCTGTTGATACAATTACTGCACAACTTGTCAGCGCAAGTGCCCGCCCAAATGGCAGAAGCACGCTGGTTCTAAAACTTGATACAACTTATACATGGGAATCATGGGACTTCAGCAAGGTGAATTTTGGGACATCCGACCGTGCAGTAGTAAATAATAATGATTTGGTGCTCTGCAAGACTACCGAAGGAAACTATGTAAAGATACTTATCCAGGAAGTCAATCATACCCAGGATTACATTAAATTGAAATACGCCTACCAGAATAAAGCGAATTATCCTTATCTCGGACCAAAGCACTAATAGTAAATAACAAAAAAGGGGGCGGGTTTGCCGCCCCTTTTTTGTTATCAATCAAGGAACTATTGATTTCTTAATGCGAATTCACGCATCGCTTCGTAGTGTTTTTTTCTTATCTCGGCCGAGCGGTCCTTTTTAGGTCTTGTTGCAAATTGTTCAATACCAAAATAAACAGACCTTGCATCAAAGACACACCAAAAGAAACCAACTGCATCACCTTTAATATTTCCTTTTGCACCAGGCTCTAATTTCGGGCCATTCACCGCCTCTGCGAGGACATCGCCATAACCCCATAATACTGTATCAACATCACCTGGGAAGATTCTGTTTGCACTTATTGTAAGTGAAGTTCCATCAACTACTGTATCAACATACAAATCAAAATATTCATAATCTCCAGCTGTATCAATGTAACTATAGCTAATTTCAATGTTAACCCAATACCAGTCTGCGCTCTTTGCTGAACTCCAATTAATATTAAGCTTGCTCCCCTTGTGTAGCACATAAGTAGTATCTGGACTGGTGATTTTGAAATTGCCGGGCATTGTACCAGTTGCCTCGCCCTTCCCTTCATCATAATTTACTTTGAATCTGCACTCATCTCCAATGTTAATCCAGGTGATTTCACCCTCATATCCGAATTCTGTCGGTGAAAAATATACATAATCCAACGGCAGAGTGTCTTCGTTTATTGTCATCACCGGAATAATTTTAAATCCGTCATATTTGTAACCACTAATACTTCCTGATTTTACGAGAGAATCCGGATTATACCAATCCCAGTGGAAGTAAACACTTCCTATTATCGATGCCCTCTCACCTTTACCACAGCCAATGACAATGAGCATCACACATCCAACCAAACAAAAAAACTTTTTCATAATGCCTCCTTTGGTATAACAATATACACTATTCGTAGAATGTCAATAGGAAATTATAGGATTTTGTTTTTCTGCCTATTTACCTTTTATCAAAGAAAATGCTTCAGCCCTGGTTGCAGTTGATTGCATTACACCACGAATTGCAGATGTCACGGTCATAGTTCCTGGTTTTTTTACCCCCATCATTGAGAGGCAGAGGTGTTCTGCCTCAATCACGACAAGCACACCCATTGGCTTCAAATTCACCATTAAGAAATCAGCAATTTCATGAGTCAAACGTTCCTGTAGTAACGGTCTTTTAGCCATCACATCAATCATCCTGACCAGACTTGAAAATCCGGTTACCTTGTTCTTCTTGGGGATGTATACAATATGCGCCTTGCCAAAGAATGGTAAAAGATGGTGTTCACAGATTGAATAAAATGGTATGTCCTTTATCAAAATCATCTCGTCTTCATTTTTTGCCCGGTAGGTTTTGAACTCTTTTTGGGGGTCCTGTTTTACCCCGGAAAATATCTCTTCATACATCTCGGCGACCCGTCTCGGTGTATCTTTCAACCCATCCCGATTTACATCCTCACCTATCGCCTTGAGTATAATCCTTACTGCCTGTTCAATTTTTTTCTTATCCATTATTATCTTTCTCTTTCTCCTTCACCCTTATTTCCTTTTCCTCACCCTTCCCATCTTTAGCCTTCTTTAGCCCTATTATCCCATCTATTTCATCACCACTCAAAATCTCTTTTTCCAGAAGTCTTTCTGCCAGTAATTTTAATTTATCAATATTGTTTGTTATTATATCTTCGGCAATTGATTCTGCCTTCTTTATGATATTCTTAACCTCTTCATCAATCTCTCTTGCTGTCTCTTCTGAATAATCTCTGTGTAAACCGATTTCCCTACCTAAAAATATCTCTTCTTGTTTTTCACCATAAGTCAATGGTCCAAGTTTCTCGCTCATCCCCCATTCACATACCATCTTGCGCGCGAGTTTCGTTGCCTTTTCAATATCATTGCCTGAACCAGTTGATAAATCACCGAGCACTATTTTCTCGGCAACCCTTCCACCAAGCATAAATGCGAGTTGATTAAAACAATAGGTCTTTGAATAAGTCCTTCTTTCATCAATTGGCAATGCCTGGGTTACACCCAGTGCCATACCCCTTGGTATAATAGTTACCTTATGTATCGGGTCCATTCCGGGCAGGAATTTTGATACCAGAACATGACCACATTCATGGTATGCAGTAAGTCTTTTTTCATCTTCAGATATTATGAGACTTTTTCTCTCAACACCCATAAGGATTTTATCTTTCGCATCCTCAAATTCCTGCATTGCTATTTTATCTTTGTTTCTTCGGGCAGCAAGAAGTGCAGCCTCATTACACATATTTGCTAAATCCGCGCCTGAAAATCCCGGCGTGCCCCGGGCAAGGATTTCAAGGTCAACATCAGGTGCTAAGGGTGTGCGCCTCGTGTGGACTTTTAGAATTCCCAATCTTCCTCTAACATCTGGCCTGTCAAGAACAATTACACGGTCAAACCTGCCGGGCCTTAAAAGAGCAGGGTCAAGAATATCCGGACGATTTGTCGCCGCCATCAATATTATCCCTTCGTTCACTTCAAAACCATCCATTTCAACCAGCAACTGATTTAAAGTCTGCTCTCTTTCAT
This sequence comes from uncultured bacterium, assembly GCA_964559225.1. Classification (GTDB taxonomy): domain Bacteria; phylum Hydrothermota; class Tepidihabitantia; order SM23-42; family JAOAFX01; genus JAOAFX01. The sequence goes on from CAZLGA010000027.1 coordinate 4,173, forward strand.
CATGTCCACCACCAAGACCCGCCCCACGTAATCTGCCTACCGCGTCTATTTCGTCAATAAATACAATACAGGGTGAATGCCTTTTTGCCTGGTCAAACAAATCCCTGACCCTGGATGCACCAACACCAACAAACATCTCCACAAAATCCGAACCGCTGATGGAAATAAATGGCACACCTGCTTCACCAGCAACAGCCCTTGCCATAAGTGTCTTACCCGTGCCTGGCGGTCCTAATAAAAGAACACCCTTAGGGATACGCCCGCCGAGCCTGGTAAACTTTCTCGGTTCTTTTAAAAATTCAATTACCTCCTGCAACTCCTGTTTTGCCTCCTCCACGCCTGCAACATCATTAAATGTCGCTGAAGGTTTGTTTTCTAAAACAATCTTTGCCCTGCTCTTACCAAATCCTAAAGCCCGATTCTGACCCGACTGCATCTGTCTTAAGAATAATGCCCATATTCCAATGAGCACCAACCAGGGAATGATTCCAATTAATATATCGGTCCATCCTGACTTCTGTTTTACAAAAACCTCAACATTATATTTCAAGAGTTCATCTGTAAGTTTTGTATCTTCAAATGGTATCAGTGTACTAAATTCACTGTAATTTTTACCCTCATAAGATATCGGACTACGGAAGGTTCCTTTTATTGAACGTTCTGAAATTGTGACTTTCTCAACATTTCTTATTCGTAATTCCCTGATAAAAACGGAATAAGGAATATTCGCCAAACGTCCGCTTTGTCCTGAAAAAGACTGTATTCCAAACCAAACAACAAGCACCAGAAGAGTCCACACGATTGCCGTCTGCCAGGCTTTACTTTTCGGTTGTTTCTTATTCGCCATGATAAACTCCAATGTATTTTAAATTGCGAAATTTGTTATCATAATCAAGTCCATAACCTACTACAAATACCTTGGGGATATTGAAACCGATGTAAGTCAACGGGACGTCAATAATTCGGGCATCCTTTTTATTTAATAATGTGCACACCGCAATGCTTCTCGGCTTTCTTGTTTTTAAATTGTTAACAATATAATCAAGGGTCCTGCCTGAATCTACAATGTCTTCAATCAAAATCACATCACGGTCTTCTATATTGAGAGAGAGGTCCTGGGTAATCCTGACGATACCGCTTGACTTTGTCCCTGTATAACTTGAAATACCCAAAAAATCTATTTCCACAGGTATATTTAGTTCTCGTAAAAGATCCGCAAGGAAAACAAAAGCACCCTTAAGCACACCGATAAGAATCGGATTCTTATTTTTATAGTCATTATTTATCTCCATACCTATTTCTTTAATCCTGTTTCTAATATCTTCTTCTTTAATCAGTATGTTCAAAAGTCACCTTCAAAATATTTTTTGTCTCGTTTTTTATAAATGCTCGATAAGCACGATAAATTCCAATCACCCAGAGTATTCCTTCTCCATCGCACAAAACAACCACATTATCGCGTTCATTGACAGGAACCCTTTTTTCATTTAATATCTCCTTCAATCTCTTACTACCATTTTTTATTTTTACTCTATCCCCTATTCTTCTGTTCCGCAAAAAAAGGGGAGGCTTAATTAGCGCAAAATCAAACACCTCGCAATTAATTTGTTTTTTCTTTAAATCAAATCTTTTTAAAATTTCGGCATTGACACATAGATTACCAATTTCAGCCGGCTCGCCAATCCTTAGTTGAATATTAAACTGATTTTTTAATTCCTCACTCTTAATGCCTATGAAAATCTTATCAAAAATTTTCTGTGCATATAAACAATGCGGCAAACACACCTTTCTGCCGCTTTCTTTATATCTTAGATTCAACACTGCCGAAATATGTTTACTCTCAATTCCCGCAAGGTCGCCTTTCAAATCATGTATCACCTTCATAACAATCCTGTTTGTTATTGCTTTATTATAATACATTAAACGACTCAAGTCAAGAGTAAAACCATCTTTTTTACGGTAAACAAGTTTTTTATAGACCCGGGCAACTATCTTCTGCAAAAATTCTTCATCATTATGGAGAATTTCTATTTCCCTTTTTATTGTTTCATATATTTTCGGATTCAACTTAATAAATTGCGGCATTATCTTGTGACGGATGAAATTTCTGCGGATATCTGTATCTAAATTTGAAACATCCTTTGAAAACTTTAATTTTCTTTTTTTTAAATACTCCAAAATTTCTTTTTTTCTAACATTGAGCAGAGGGCGGACAAATAACGACCTGATTGGTGGTATTGACTGCAATCCTATATTACCACTTCCCCTGACGAGATTCAAAAAAAAGGTCTCAACAAAATCATCAAGATTATGTCCCAAGACAATCCGCTGGGCATTGATTTTCCGTGCATAGTCAATCAAAACCCGGTATCTCCTTTCTCTTGCTTCGGCTTCAATCCCTTTTTTACTACAAGGAACATTGATTTTGATAATTTTAAAGCCGCATTGATATTTGTGCGCGTAATATTGTGTCAATGTTTCTTCTTTCGTTAATACACTTTGTTTTCTCAGTCCATGATTGATATATACAAGTGTAAAGTCGATTTTGTTTTCAAACACAGTCTTTAGGACATCCAGTAGACAGACCGAATCTGGACCTGAGGAAAACCCAATGATTGCCTTTTTCACTCTTTTGAACATTTCGTATTCGTCAATCATTTTTTTAACTTTCTCTAATATTGGATTAACCATTTATAGATGACTCCATTGATTTTTTACAACTTAAATTTCAGAATCAAAAACTTGATTGAATATTATCAACCTTTTTTCTGATATCACTCTTTGTCTGCAATTCCAATCTTTTCAATATATCAAGTAGTTCAACAATATCATAAAAATCATCAGGCAATTCATTAAGCATTTTATTCAAGGCATTTTTTGAAAGGTTGATAGCTTTGTTAATCACCTGTAGTGTCCCCTCTACCTCAACTTCCTTTGTTTTTGGATCAAAAAAATCATCATCAAAACTGCTTACCAATCTTCCGGTCTTTGCCACCAGAAGTGTATGGTACCAGACAAAATCTTCAAACTCCTCTTCAATCTCGTCGGGGACGCCTTCTGCCTCCAGTTTTTTTATCAATTTATGAGCCCGTCCGAAATACTCATAAGCAAGGTTGTAGATAACATAGGTATGTGGGTCAATTAGCTCAATCTCGGCGTCGGGCACCTCATTGAGGTCAATACCCTGTTCGGCTGCTGCCTGTTTGAGCAGCTCCTGGGTCTTTTCAAATATCTGTTTCAAATCGTTAAGAAATACATCAGGGTCGTTTGGGTCTTCACCTTTTAAGTAGTGTTCTAACAAACGCTCTTGATTTTCCTTGTAAACCTTACAATCATCTTTTTCATTACATCGCTCACACCGATAATCACAATAATTATATGGACCAAGTTTAAATCTTTCAGCCACAAATAAATATAACCATTTTTTCCATACAGTCAATAATTTAAATTACTCCCACTGACCCTGCCCTAATTTTCTATGAATATCTTCATACAGAAATTTCAGCTCAAAAATTCCTCACTTGACATTCCGGTAAAATTAATTATTATATGGCACAAGGAGGTATGCGTTGGGATTTAATCTTGTCAATTTTTTCAAGAATTTTAGGAGTCATTTTTTAAGTGATGTTGCGATTGACCTTGGAACATGCACAACACTTATTTATGTCAATGGCAGGGGTATCGTTTTGAATGAACCAACCGTCGTTGCTGTGGATATAAAAAACAAAAAATGTGTGGCGGTTGGCGAAGAGGCAAAGAGGATGTTAGGAAAGACCCCTGAAGATATCAAGGCAATCAGACCGATGAAAGATGGGGTCATTGCGGATTTTGAAATGGTAGAATTGTTGCTAAGGTCGTTTATTGAAAAGATTCAGCAAAAGAAACTCTTTACAAGACCAAGGGTCATCATCTGTGTGCCATCAGGTATCACCGAAGTTGAAAAAAGAGCGGTACGAGATTCGGTAGAGGCTGCAGGTGCCCGGGAAGTTTATCTTGTTTCAGAACCCATAGCAGCGGCCATCGGTATCAATCTACCTGTTCATCTTCCCCAGGGGAATATGATTATTGATATTGGCGGAGGTACTACCGAAATCGCTGTTATTGCTCTTTCAGGTATTGTAACAAATAATTCAATAAGGGTTGCTGGTGATGAAATGGATGACGCAATCGTTCAATATATAAAGAAGAATTATAACCTCATTATTGGGGAACAGACAGCAGAAGAGATAAAAATCGCAATAGGCAATGCATTTCCGACCGAAGAAGATAAAACTATGGAAGTCCGGGGACGGGATCTGGTAAAAGGTATACCCAAGACTATAAAGATAACGAGCCATGAAGTAAGGGAAGCAATTCAAGAACCACTTTCAATGATAATTGAAGCGGTGAGAATCACCCTTGAAAAAACTCCTCCAGAACTTGCCGCGGATATCGTAAATTCCGGAATTTATATGGCAGGCGGTGGTTCATTATTGAGGGGTATTGACACTTTGATCCGTGAAGAAACGAATCTTCCAGTAACCGTGGCAGAAGAACCAAATAAGGCAGTTGTCTATGGTGCAGGCAAAATCATGGAAGATATGCAAAAATATGAAAAAGTAATATTTACCTTGAAGAGAGAGTAGTTGTCCAGGTTTCAATTTTTAATATTCGGTTCCTTATTAGTCATTTCCCTTGCATTAATCATATTAAATCAAAATGTTAACCTCTATTTAAGCAATCGTCTATCCGAGGTCCTACTTTTTCCCATCAAATTGGTCTTTAACTATATACAGTATCTCAATGTTTCGCAGCAGAAGATAGACCTGCTTGAATCCGAAATAAGTAAATTACAAATTGAAAATCAAATGGTAAAAAACAGATTAAACTCATTAATGGTTTCTGACACAATTAAATATCTACATTTGAGACTTTTGAAGGCAAATGTAATTGGCAGAGACCCGCAGAATTTCAATGGCTTTTTGTATATTGACAAGGGTTATAAAGATGGGTTATCTTTAAATGCACCGGTTGTACTTCAGAATAAAATCATAGGAAGAGTTAAATCACTCTCAGAAAATACCGGAATCGTTGAAACATTTGAAAATCCTGGCTTTGCTATTAGCGCGGTGGATGCGCGTTCAGGAATATATGGAATAGTAAAAAGAAAAAGAGAACTTAATTTTGAATACATAAAAATCGACGACGATGTGATTTTAAATGACTCTATTTATACATCAGGACTGAGTGAAAATCTACCTAAAGGATTAATGATTGGAACTATCTCGGCCGTAAAGGAAAAAGATGATCTATTTTTTAAAGAAGTAATAATTGAACCCGCAATAAGTATTAATAAATTAAACTATGTCTATGTTATATATTAAACGGTTATGAGATTTTTGCTATATTTTATACTTGTCTATTTTTTTATACCTATTAATTCGGCAGTTGACTTACTAACGATTCTTGTTTATTTTGTTGCCTTAAATGAAGACAATAGATTTTCCATATTATTTGCATTTTTTGTCGGTTTGCTAATGGACCTGTATTATCCTGTGTCAATTGGAGTCAATATGCTAATCTTTTTAATCTTGACGCAGGGTTTGGTCTTTATCAAAAAATATTTAGTGCGTGAACCATTGACTCTGATAATAGTTTTTACAATATTCTATTCGGTTAGAGTACTTACTGCATATGTAATTCCGGGAAGAATAATTATGTGGAATAACGCTTTTCTGACCATTATTTTTGCCCTTCCTGTAATCTTTATTCTACAAAAAATTTGTTTTAATGTATGGATCAGGAACTAAAAACCTACCGACTTTTGCAAACATTATTATTCGGGGCATTTACTGTTATCCTTTTTTTCAGCATAAAGCTACAGATTTTTGAAGGAACAAAATATTATAGACTTTCAGAAAAAAATAGGATAAAGAAAAAATATCTCATAGCTCCTCGCGGTAAAATCTATGACCGTCAGGGTAAAGAAATTGCCAATACGAGACCTGCGTTTTATGTATCAATAATTCCCGCACTGGTTGACCAAAATTCTATTGAAACAGTAGCGCGAATATTAGAAACCGATATCAATACCATTCAAAAAAAAATAAAAATAGAGAAGAATCCATATGTCTCGGTAAAGATCAGCCGTGATGTATCTTTCAAACAGATTTCCATAATTGAAGAAAAGATTGAAGAATTACCAGGGGTTGAGGTCGGCGTCGAACCAGTGCGTAACTATCCTCACTCCGAACTCCTATGCCACTTGCTGGGTTATGTAAGTGAAGTAACTGACCTGGAATTGAAACAACTCAAAGAATATAAAATAGGCGATTATATTGGAAGGATAGGAATCGAACAACAGTATGAAAAAAAACTTGCGGGTAAGGATGGAATAGATTATATTGAGGTGGATGTGAAAGGAAGAGAATTAGGCAAGGTTCCTGAATATAGGCCAATCCCGCCGATTCCTGGTAATGATTTATATACAACCATTGACCTTGAATTGACCGACTCTACAGCAAGATTTCTGCAAAATTATCCAAAGGCATCTGTCATAGCAATGAATCCCCAAAATGGCGAAATCTATGTCTTTTACTCAAAACCCGGTTTTGACCCAAATCGCTTTGTCCATGGACTTACCGAAGAGGAATGGCTGGCATTAAACAATCCCAAAGAAGCACGGCTCTATAACCGTGTTACAATGAGCTGTTATCCAATAGGGTCAACGATTAAACCATTTCTCGCCCTTTATAGTCTTGACACAAGAATGATTAATGCAGAAAAGCGATTTGAACCCTGCAGAGGGGGTTTGAAATTAGGTAATCGTAATTTCGGATGTTGGAAAATACACGGCAGTCTCAATCTCATCGACGCAATTGTCTACTCCTGCGATGTATATTTTTATCAACTCGGCAGATATTTAGGAATTGATAATATAGCAAATAGCCTTTTTGAAGTTGGCTTTGGTAAGCCCACAGGTATTGACCTTCCTCAGGAAAAAATCGGACTTGTCCCCGAGCGCAACTGGATGGAAAAAAAATATGGCAAAAACTGGACCGAGGGGCATATATTTAATCTGAGCATTGGTCAAGGTGATATGCTTGCGACACCGATTCAGCTTGCCCGGGCTTATACTATATTTGCCAATCAAGAGAATGCCCTTGTCACACCCCATATAAATAAAGACATTAATATAGGCAATATAAAAGTTGAAAAAAAAATTGATGGATTAAAAATTGTGCGTGAAGCACTAAACGAAGTCGTAGCAAGGGGAACCGGAATGATGGCACGGGTTCAGGGTTTTGAAGTTGGTGGTAAAACAGGGACCGTTGAAAATCCACATGGCGAAGACCATTCTATATTTGTTGGTTATGCGCCAAAAGAAAATCCTCAAATACTTGTATGTGTTGTCGTGGAAAATGCCGGTCACGGTGGAAGTATTGCGGCACCAATTGCGGGTAAGATAATAAAGACATATTATGAAATAAACAAAAGGCTCAGCAGTGAATAGAAAGAATTACATTATTTTAATAATCAGCATAATAATTTCTCTGATTGGTCTGGTAATGATTTTTTCAACAGGCGGATTCAACTACTTTATAAGGCAGGCACTCTGGCTCGGCATTGCAGTATTAATCTGCCTGGGGCTGAGTAGATTCTCAAGCCGAATCTGGCAGACATTTTCGCTACCAATATATATCTTTACCTGTATTTTAACTTTGGCTGTTTTGGTCTATGCAACGAGTTACCCGAAGCGCTGGTTCAATATTGGTTTTTTCTCTCTACAACCTTCAGAATTTGCTAAGATCGGCACAATCTTATTTCTGGCAAGTTATTTAAGCGAAAGAAAAAAAATTGAAAAGTTCACTGATTTTTTCATCCCATTAATCATCATTGCAATCCCATCGGCTCTTATCTTTGTTGAACCCGACCTCGGAGCCGCTCAGATATTTTTCCCGATTATGTGTATGATGCTTTTCTGGGCAGGCATGCCCTTTGAGAAAATCTTAATATTTTTCTCGCCGATAATTTCGGGGCTAACAAGTTTTTCAATATACATATGGCTCGGATTTATGATACTCTTTGGTATCTTCGTTTATTCAAGAAAAAAATTGACTGAAATACTTTACCACTTAATTGCCAATCCGATTGCTGCACTCATAACTCCAATTATCTGGCATTCTTTAAAATTATACCAGCAAAAAAGAATCATTGCCTTTCTATCGCCCTGGATTGACCCTCAGGGGATTTCCTGGCAGTCCATACAATCAAAGATTGCAATCGGGTCAGGACAATTATTTGGCAAGGGATTTCTATCCGGAACCCAGAAAAAATTAGAATTTTTACCAGAACGACACACCGATTTTATCTTCTCCTGTATTGGTGAAGAGTTTGGATTGATTGGAATTTTAATAACTGTGTTGTTATACAATTTTCTTTTTTATAAACTCTTAAGGATTGCACGCGAAACAAAGCATAAATTTCTAAGCCTTGTGGTCATTGGAATTATGACCTGGTTTTGGTATCAGGCATTCATAAATATGGGTATGACACTCGGCATACTGCCGGTCACCGGTGTACCTTTGCCATTCATCAGTTATGGCGGCTCTTCACTTCTTGCCTGTTTCATTGGAATTGGCATCATCCTTTCAATTATCCAGACTAAATACTGATGGATAACAGAAATTGGCGTCTTCTCGACACAGGAGTACTAAGTGCTGCAGAAAATATGGCTATTGATGAAATGCTACTTGAATTGCGTGCAAAAAATCAAATACCGAATACATTAAGAATACTACAATTCAACCCACCTGCTACTCTTGTTGGATTCCATCAGTCGGTTGAACAGGAGATCAGAGTTGACTACTGTAATAAAATGGGCATTGATATAAACCGCCGTATAACTGGAGGTGGTGCTATATACTTTGACAAAACACAGCTGGGGTGGGAGATAGTTTGTAGTAAAGATTTTTTCAACCATTCTGTACCCAATGTTGAATTATTTAAAAAACTTTCTATGCCTGTGATCAATATGCTCAGACAACTTGGCATAAAGGCGAATTTCAGGGGAAGAAATGATATAGAGGTAAATGGCAGGAAGATATCTGGTACCGGTGGTGCAGAATGGGGCAAGGCATTTTTATTTCAGGGAACGCTACTCATAGATTTTGATATTGATACAATGTTACGGGCACTCCGTATCCCGGTTGAAAAACTAAAAAGACATGAGATTGATTCCCTCAAAGAAAGGGTAACTTGTATTAAATGGGAACTTGGTTATACACCGGATATTAAAATCCTTAAGGATATGATTAAAAACAATTTTGAAAAACATTTTGGTATAAAACTAACAAAATCAAATTTGACAGAAATTGAATTAAAATCACTGCCTGTGTTCTTAGAAAAATTTCGTTCAGATAAATGGATATATAAAGTCCGAGCACCAGCTTATGAACAACCAGTCCTTTATATTACACGTCTGAGCAGGGCGGGAAAAATAAAAGCGTTCTTTACCTTGAATCTAAGGCATAAAACAATTCAAAGTGTGATATTTATAGGCGATTTTTTTGCTTATCCATCACGGGCAATATTTGACCTTGAAGCACTATTTAAAGAGATGCCTCTGGAAAAAACACTAATAATTCGTAAAATAGAAGAATATTTTAATAGTCAAAAAGATTTATATATTCCGGGTGCAAAGAGTGAAGATTTTATAAGGATTTTAGATGGACTTTTTGAAAAACTGAAAATTATAGAATTAGGCATTTCACCCGAACAATCAAATCACATATTCCTTGTCAACGGTTCATACGAACAAATTCTCAAACAAAGACCCAATTATCTCCTTCTTCCCTATTGTGCTAAATCAACCAGATGTTCTTATCGGCATAAAGACCAATGTGCAATGTGTGATGAATGCACAGTCGGAGACGCATATAGACTTGCCCTCGCATTAAGTATCAAACCAATTACCATTACCAGTTTTGAAGACCTAACCGCAAAACTTAGAAAATTGAAAAAGACTAAGGCATCAGCATATATTGGATGTTGCTGTGAGCAATTCTATACAAAACATCAGAATAAATTTGAATCTGCTGGTATTCCAGCAATACTACTTGACATATATAATGAAACCTGTTATGATTTAGATAAGACGGCTTTTGCCTACAGGGGTGAATTTGAAAATCAGACAAATCTCAATTTAAATTTATTAAAGAAGGTGCTTGATGGAATATGATGTTCTAATTGTCGGTGCCGGGCCGGCTGGTTCAATAACCGGTTGGCATATTGCCCGTGAGAAATTTAGTGTTTTAATAATTGATAAAAAGATAGAAGTGGGGATTCCGGTGCAATGTGCAGAATATATCCCTGCCCTTCTTTCAAAAGAGGTAACAATTCCGGGCGATGCCATCGCCAATGAAATAAAAGGATTGAAGATCTATTTTCCGGATAATCGTTTCTATGAGTTTTCTGCCCCGGGTTATATACTGAATCGTTCAATCTTTGATAAATATTTAACATTGAATGCAGTTAGAGCTGGTGCTGATTTATGGTTAAAAACACAATTTCTCGGGATTGAAAATGGTAAAATTTTAGTTTCCCGAAATGGCAGGATAATGGAAATAAAAGCTAAAATCATTGTCGGGGCGGATGGACCGAACTCTCGGGTAGGTCGTTTAATAAATAGACGCTATAAAGATTATGTCGTTGCCTATCAACAGGAATTACCCTTATATGAAAAAATGGAATATACAGAGGTCTATTTTGATGAAAAATTCTTCGGCGGCTATGCCTGGTTATTCCCCAAAAAACAATACGCTAATGTTGGATTGGGTGTGGTAATTGGTTATAAAATAAAAGTCAAAGAACTATTTATTCAATTTGTTGAAAGACTTATAAAAGAGAAAAAAGTTATTAATACACCATTAAAAACTGTCACAGGACTTATTCCAACAGGCGGACCGATCCAGACCATAAAAAATAATATCCTGCTCGTTGGCGATGCTGCAGGTCAGACCCATCCAATCACCGGGGCTGGCATCGCTCAAGCAATAATATGTGGAAAATTTGCGGCAAAGGCAATCACAGAAGCACTGGGAAAAAATGATTTGAATTTGCTTCATATTTATGAAAAGGACTGGCAGAACATCTATCTTGAAGAACTAAATCGAGCAGTCAAAAAAAGGAATTTAATGGAAAGAAACTGGAATAATCTAAATGATTTACTGAAAGAATGCTGGGTATCGTTTCCGGAATACTATGGATGACTTAAAAAATCTCGCAAAAAAGGCAAGAGAAATTTCATATTCTCATCATGGAAAGAAAATTACATTCTATATACCAGGAATGTTTTATTACAATGGCATTAAAGGCAAATTCCCCGGCGTCTCACTCACTGGAAAATCCTGCGGACTTAATTGTGACCATTGTCAGGGCAAACTCTTAGAGTCTATGATTCCTGTTATTAGTCCTGAAGAACTTTTTAATGTGTGTAAATCGCTTCGTGATAATAGTGCTGAGGGACTACTCTTGAGTGGCGGTTTTGATACAAATCACACAATTCCTTTAACAAAGTTTATCCCGGCAATCAAAAGAATAAAGGAAGATACCGGGCTAAAAATTACGCTCCATTGTGGTATTCTTGACCAGAAGACCTGTATTATGCTTAAAGAAGCAGGTATAGACCAGGCGCTTGTAGATATAATCGGTGATGATGATACAATAAAAAATGTCTATAGAACCGAGAAGAAAGTCCGTGATATAGTGGATACAATAAAGAATTTATTAAATGCTCAAATTCCTGTCATCCCCCATATCGTTGTAGGAATAAATTACGGCAAAATTACCGGTGAATACAGGGCATTAGAAATAATAAAAGAGTTTCCTGTGTATATACTCGTCTTTGTCAGCCTTATGCCAATTCCCGGTACTCCAATGGAAAATATCAAAACTCCAGATGCGGAAGATATCGCAAGACTGATAATCAATGCACGATTTAAAATGCCCGCTGTTATCATTGCACTGGGATGTGCCCGTAAAAGAGGATATAAGGATATAGACCTATGGGCAATTGAATGCGGTGTCAATCGCATTGCCCTGCCCGCGGATGAAGCAATAGCACGGGCAAAGGACTATAAACTTTCTATTGAATGGCAGAGAACCTGCTGCTCATTATAGAAGGGAGGTAAAAATGAAAATGGAAAGTCCGGATTATGTCCGAATCAGTCAGGCAGCAGCAATGGTGCTGGGTTTCAAGAATGGCTTGTTTTATAGGAATGCTAAATCACCCTGTATAAATATCCTCCTCACCTATGATAATGGTTGTGCAGGTAATTGCGCATATTGTGGTTTATCTATGAAAAGGCCTGGTGAATACAGACGAAAAAGTTTCATAAGGGTTGAATGGAATACCTATCCAATCAATGAAATCATCCAGAGAATTACAAATAAAAATGATTACATCAAACGCATCTGTATCTCAATGATTACAAATCACCGTGCTGTAAATGATACAAAAAAGATTATCCAGATGCTCCATAACATCCTTCCCCATCCAATTTCAGTCCTTGCCGCACCCACCATTCTCAATCAGGAAGATTTCTTTGAAATGAAAAATCTTGGTGCTGACCGACTGGGAATAGCGGTTGATGCCTGCACGCCGCGATTGTTTGAGCAATTTCGCGGCAAAGGGGTTAAGGGACCGCATAAATGGGAAACCTACTGGTCAGCATTCCAGCAGGCGGTTGCGGCATTTGGCAGAGGTAATGTTGGTGTTCATCTAATCGTAGGACTTGGTGAAACTGAGAAAGAAATGGTTGAAACAATTCAAAGAGCACAGGATAATGGAATTGAAACCCATCTATTCAGTTTCTTCCCTGAACCAGACTCCATCCTTGCCCATCACAATCCACCGAATATCGGAACTTACCGCCGAATTCAACTTGCACGGTACTTAATAAATAAAAATATTTGCACAATCAAAAAACTTGAATTTGACGAGAGGGGTAGAATTATAAAATTCAACATCTCTGAACCCGAACTTGAAAAACATATAAACTCTGGAAAACCTTTTATGACGAGTGGTTGTCCGGGTAAAGATACAGAAGTAGCCTGCAACCGTCCCTATTCTGACTCCTTACCTGGTGACGATATAAGAAATTTTCCATTTTTGCCAGAGCCAAATGACATAGCAAAAATAAAAAAAGAACTAACAATATATGTATAACAAAATCAGCGAAAAAATCATAAATAGACTTGTCTCGGTTGTTGGAAAAGAAAATGTTTTATTAGAAAAAGATGCACTTGAAAACTATGCCCATGATGAAACACCGCTCTATCATTCAATGCCAGAAGTTGTAGTAAAACCGATAAACACAGAACAGGTCGCAGAAATAATGGTGATTGCAAATGAAAATCAAATACCGCTAACCCCGCGTGGTGGTGGAACAAGTCTATCTGCAGGTGCGGTTCCGGTTTATAATGGAATTGTCTTATCCCTCGAAAGGATGAATCATATCAAAGAGGTTGATGAAAAAAATTTGATGGCGACTGTGGAACCGGGTATCATTACCGGGATGATGGAAAAAGAACTTGCTCAGTATAACCTTTTCTTCCCACCTGATCCAGTAAGCATTGATTCCTGCACTATCGGGGGAAACATTGCTGAATGTGCCGGGGGACCAAGGGCAATGAAATACGGAGTCACAAAAAATTATATAACAGGTTTAGAATTAGTTCTCGCAGATGGTAGAATAATCCGATTGGGTGGCAAATTACTGAAAAATGTAACTGGTTATGATATGATCAGTTTGTTTATTGGGTCAGAAGGCACCCTTGGAGTCGTGACTGAGGCAATAATAAAAACACTGACCATCCCTGAAATAATCGTTAACCTTTATATACCATTTAAGACCGTTTCTGATGCCTCAAAGTTTTCCATTGAACTACTACAGAGTGGTCATATTCCCACAGCAATTGAACTTATGGAAGGAGATGTTGTAAGAATGGTTGAAAAATATCTCCAGAGAAAGGTTCCATACAGTGAAGCAAATGGACACACAATTGTTGAAATAGATGGCAACAATAAAGAATATGTCCGAAAGAGCTGGGAAAAAATTGGGGATATTGCATTAGAATGCAATGCCCTTGATGTCTTTGTAGCAGAGACACCACAAGACCGAGAACGGATATGGGAACTAAGGAAGAAGATCGGCGATGCCCTCAAGTCGCAGACAGAGCTAATTGCCCGAGAAGACCTGGTGGTCCCCAGAGATAAAATACCTGAATTAATATTCCAGTTAAAGGAATGTGTAAAAAATTTTGGTTGTGCACTCTATGCCTTCGGTCATCTGGGCGATGGGAATATGCATACCGATGTCGGACTTATTGAAAAGATTGATAAAAAAATAAATGCCCAAGATTGGATTGTGCAGATGCGTAAAAAAATGTACGAAATCACAATCCAACTCGGTGGGACAATAACCGCCGAGCACGGTGTGGGCTTATCAAAAATTCCCTATCTCGCACTTGCCCTTGATAGAAAAACGATCGAATTAATGATGAAAATAAAGCGAGAATTTGACCCCAAAAATATTCTGAATCCTGGCAAGATATTTCCAAATACTTTAGGTAATTCAGTTGTTTAGATATTTTTGTGCTATGATTCGTGCCTTTATTGAAACATCACTTATTGACTGGGATGGAAAGATAACCTCGGTGCTTTTTTTTGACAAATGCAATTTCCGTTGCCCTTTCTGTCAAAACTGGCGGTTGATAACCAACCCCGAAAAATTTCCTGAATATAATATCGATGAAATCTTTAAAAAAATCATGCAAAAGAAAAACTGGATTGATGGTATCGTCCTCACAGGTGGTGAACCCTTGATATTTTTTGACGACATAATTGAAATAGCAAAAAAAATTAAAAAAAATAATCTATTGGTCAAACTTGATACCAATGGTTCATTCCCGGAGCAATTAGAACACTTGATAAAGTTAAACTTAATTGATTATGTCGCAATGGATATCAAGGCACCGTTTGTTCAAAAATACTTTATTGCAATCGGCAAGAGTCCAAAAGCAAATTTAGAAGTTATTGAGAGGGTCAAAAAAACAATAAAAATCCTTAAGGAATCAAATCTTGATTATGAATTCAGAACCACCTGTGTTCCCGGACTGATTGATGAAATGGCAATAAGAAAGATAGGTGAAGAAATAAAAGGAGCAAAAAAATGGGCGCTACAAAGATTCATACCTTTCAATGCCTATAAAAAATCATATCGGAGCAAGACCTTTGATGAGAAACAATTAAATGAACTCCTCAGAATTGCCCAATCCATAATCCCAAATTCAAAACTCCGGTAACAAATCCAATGCCAATTAAGACTTAAGTTTAAATTTTGTATAATTGACAATTTTGTTCTTTTACGTATAATTTTCCATGAAATTGGAGACAAAGGTAAAAATAAATAATTTCCTTATGAAAAATCTATTATACGGAATTTTTCATGGTGGAAATAATCCTTTTCTCCGTTCCCTACTATTACCGGCTGTAGAAAAAGGTATCTGGCTTGCTTTGAAGAATACTCCTGGTCCTGTAGGATTACCCGGTGTACTTCAGGATAAATTTTATATGCTAAGGGCAATGGTCTATTCAGGTATACGATTTGGCACAACATCAAAATTTACCAACACAATTATCAACAAGGCAATACTTAGCAATTTGAGGGCAGAAAAAGAAAAAGAATTCCGTGCGGTATTTGGATTTGACCCTCCTGGCTTTATGACCGTTTCGCCTGCAAAACGATGCAATCTGAAGTGCAAAGGTTGTTATGCAAATTCCTCATCAGAAAAAGACCAGTTGCCATACGACATTTTTTCCAGGGTAATAAAAGAGATGCGTGACCTCTGGGGCGCAAGATTTGTTGTGATCTCAGGTGGCGAACCGATGCTTTATAAATGGAACAACAAAGGCATCATTGATATATTCCAGGAAAATCCGGATTCATTATTTTTAATGTATACAAATGGCAGTTTGATAAATGAAAAAGTGGCAGCAAAATTTGCTGAACTCGGAAACATAACACCAGCGATATCTGTTGAAGGTATGGAACAAACGACTGAGCGACGAAGGGGTAAGGGCTTCTTTGATAAAATAGTCAACACATTAACTCTTTTGAAAAAATACCGTGTGACCTTTGGAATATCAATAACTGCCACAAGAGAAAATGCTGAAGAAATCGTCGCCGATGAGTTTATTGATTTTTATTTCAACAAATTGGGGGCTGCCTATGCCTGGGTCTTCCATTATATGCCAATTGGCAGAGATATTACCCCAGAATTGATTCCTACGCCCGAACAGCGAGTAATGCTCTGGAAAAAGAGCTGGGAGATAATCAGGGATAGAAAGATTATGTATGCGGATTTCTGGAATCATGGCCCGGTATCTGACGGTTGCATCTCGGCAGGAAGACCAGGTGGCTATTTCTACATTGACTGGCATGCCAATGTCTTTCCATGCGTATTTTTCCCTTATGCTGCAGCCAACCTTAAAGAAATATATGAAAATGGTAAAAATCTAAATGATTTAATAAATCTACCATTACATAAAAAAATCAGAGAATGGCAATTCAAATACTGGAAAGAAGGAGATTTATTAAGACCCTGTCCAATCCGTGACCATTATTCAATTGCGAAGAACTTTGTTCTTGAAACGCAGGCGATACCAGCAGATCAGGCGGCAGAAGAAATATTACACAGCTCTGATTATGAAAAGAAAATGACAAAATATGATTTTGAATTAGAAAGAAAAACCAGAATAATCTGGGAAAAGGTGTATAAGAATGGATCCAGAAAAGCAATTTGAACTTTTAAAAATTAATACTGCAGAAATCCTCTCTGCAGAAGAATTATTAAAAAAACTAAAAAGGCGAAAGCCTTTGCGGGTGAAACTCGGCATTGACCCATCAGCACCAGAGATACACCTCGGTATAAGTGTCCAGCTGAGAAAATTAAAGCAATTCCAGGAGTTGGGACACAAAGTTGTGGTGGTTGTCGGTGATTTTACCGGGATGATTGGAGACCCCAGCGGAGAATCAAAGACAAGACCAAAATTGACCCGGGAACAAGTAAAAAAGAATATGGCGCGGTATAAAGAACAAATATTCAAAATCCTCGACTTCAAGAAAACCGAGTTTACATACAATTCACATTGGCTTGGTGCATTAAGTATCTACGACTTTATTGAAATCGCCTCTAAATACACGGTCGCACGCATTCTTGAAAGGGATGATTTTTCAATCCGCCTTAAAGAAGGAATACCCGTATATATGCATGAAATAATGTATCCATTGTTTCAGGCTTATGATTCTGTTGCAATAAAGGCAGATATTGAATTGGGTGGGACTGACCAGAAATTCAATCTTCTCGTAGGAAGAGAACTAATGAGAGAATTCAATATAGAACCACAGGTTGTTATGACCCTCCCCATCCTTGAAGGTACTGATGGTGTAAGAAAGATGAGCAAAAGTTATGGCAATTATATTGGTATCACAGAGAATGCAAGGGAAATGTTTGGAAAGGTTATGTCCATTCCTGATGAATTGATAATAAAATATTTTGAATTGACCACCGATGCCTTTCCCCATAAAATAGAAGAGTATAGAAAAGGCTTAAAAGATGGCTCTATCAATCCTCGGGATGCAAAATTCGACCTTGCCAAGACCATTGTGCGAATGTACCATTCACCCCAGGCTGCAGAGGAAGCGGCAAATGAGTTTGAAAAAGTCTTCACTAAAAAAGAATTGCCAACAGAATTAAGAGAATTCAAACTTGAAGATAAAGAGATAAATATAGTTGATTTGCTCGTAAAGACAAATCTTATGCCGTCACGCGCTGAAGCAAAGCGGAAAATAAAAGAGGGTGCAATAGATATTGATGGCGAAGCAATCAAAGAAGTCAATCACATAGTAAAACTAACCCGACCAATTGTAATCAAGGCAGGAAAACATAAATTTTTAAAAGTTGCCCCAAGATAAAACTTGTTCAACAACCTTACTCTATATTTTATTATCTTCTTGATGTATTACATCAGTAGTTAGGTCAAGAGCCTTTGCAAGGCGGCTACATATATTTTCTAAAGATTTGTATAATTCATCCTCATTGATTGCCTTATTATGCATCCTGTCAAGAATATCCTCCAGCTGCGAAAATGTACTCACCAGTTCATTGTAATCATAGTGCAATGTCTTCGTGAGCGAGTGGCATAATTCATTGTAGATTTCCTGAATACCATTTACAACATCATTCTTACGAAACTTTATCTCGCCCGTCTCTATTCCTTCACTGAGTTGTTTAAGATAATTGCCAAGCCTGTACAAAGGACCATAGATTCGATTGGATAACCTCAATATCGTTAGATAACTTATGTAATAGACTATCAAGGCAACAACAATAAAAGCCGCAATGTGCACAAAATAGCGTTTGACTGGTGCAAAAATTTGACTAGGTCCGAATATCAGGATAAATGAAGCAACGAGAATAATAGATACAACAATCACCGTCCCCAGTGAGTGTAAAAGCATCCGATATTGCAAACGATTTACAATCAGACTTTTTCTTCTATTTTTTTCCATATTATCAGTATATCAAACTATTTAATATTGTCAAGACATCTGTCCGATTAATTAGACTACGCATAAATGTGATTCATCTCTTTGCCTTTGAAATACTCATTGAACTCTTTGTATGCTAACATCAACTTGCGTTCAAAATCTTGATTTTTCCATAAAAATGTATTTAATTCATTATGCAAAGGAAAATTTTCATCACCAGACAAATACCCCAGCCTGCGCTTGATTTGTTGCAAAAGTATTTTCGGGTAGAAGTATTCGGTAATGATAGACCGATAAAGAAGACTGAATTGAAAAGGGTTGTCAAAGATAAAACAGGTATGGTCTCCTTGCTTACCGATAATATTGACAAAGAAATCATGGGAAATGCCCCAATGCTGAAAATCATTGCAAACTATGCTGCAGGTTATAACAACATTGATATTGCCGAGGCAACACGAAGAGGCATTATGGTAACAAATACACCAGATGTATTAACCGAAACAACCGCAGACCTCACCTGGGGGATGATACTTGCTATTGCCCGCCGTATTCCTGAGGCAGAACAATTTTTGAGAAAAGGAAAATTTCAAGGCTGGGCACCAATGTTATTTTTGGGGTGTGATATTCATCACAAAACAATCGGTATAATTGGTATGGGAAGAATCGGAAGGGCAGTTGCAAGACGGGCATTGGGATTTGGTATGAATATACTTTACTATGATAAAGTTAGACTCCCAGCAAAATTAGAGAAATATTTTTCGCTCCATTACAAATCAATTAATTACATTCTAAAGAATGCCGATTTCATCACAATCCACACACCGTTAACCAAAGAAACATATCATTTGTTTTCACACCGTGAATTTAATTTAATGAAAAAAACGGCATTTCTTATCAATACGGCCCGCGGTCAAATCGTAGATGAAAAGGCATTAATAAAGGCACTTAAAGCAAAGAAAATAGCCGGTTGTGCACTCGATGTCTTTGAAAATGAACCAAAGGTGTCAAAAGAATTATTCAATATGGACAATGTCCTACTTCTCCCCCATATCGGTTCCGCAACCTTGGAAACAAGAACAAATATGGCATTGATGTGTGCTAAAAATTTAATCACCGCTTTAATAGAACACAAAAGACCGCCCAATCTTTTGAATCCCGAAGTATTAAGAAGTAAACATTGAAGATACTCATTATCCCAGCGAGTTTTAAAGGTTCAATTAGCTCAAAAGATGTTGCAAACGCCATTGCCCGAGGAATAAAAAAGATAAAAAGCAATATTATAATTAAAGAATCACCAATTGCAGATGGTGGCATAGGCACGCTCGATATAATCATAAAACATTTTAAAGGCAAATATATCACCTGTTATGTTACCAATCCCCTGGGCAAAAAAATTAAGGCAAAATACGGAATTATCCAGAATAAAAAACTCGCAATAATTGAGCTCGCACAAGCATCCGGTTTGCATTTGATTCCCGAATATTTAAGAAATCCTTTGAAAACAACAACAATCGGTGTAGGGGAGATTATAAAATACAGCATAGATAAAGGGTGTAAAAGGATTATTGTAGGAGTCGGCGACAGCGGAACAATAGATTGTGGCATAGGAGCATTATCGGTCCTGGGAGTAAAATTCCTTGATAAAAATTTTAAACCAGTTGAACCAAATTGCTTTGGATTATTAAATTTACATAAAATTGATGACACTGCAATAAGTGCATTAAAAAAGTCCCTTGGAATCTATGTTCTCGCAGATGTTTCAAACCCACTCACTGGCAAAAATGGTGCAATTGTATATGCCCCGCAAAAAGGGACAAAAGATAAAGACCTACCATTGATTGAACAGGCATTAAAAAATTTCAAAAAAATAATTTTCAAACAATATAAAATAAACCTTGATAAGATAAAAGGGGCCGGTGCAGCAGGTGGTATTGCCGGAGGAATGTATGCAATCTTAAATACAAAGATTATTTCTGGATTTGATTATTTTGAAAAAATATTCAAACTTGCCAAAAATATCAAAGATGCTGACTTAGTAATCACTGGTGAAGGTAGGATTGACCACACAACTTTTTTGGGGAAGGCAATAGGTAGGATTATCTATTTGTGTAAAAAATACCGCAAGCCAGTAATCATAATCTGCGGCGATTATAACCGAAGTCTAAATCTTAAAAGATATGGGGTAATAAAAATATTTTCGCTGACTGACATAGCAGGAAATAATAAAACTGCTCTCCAGCAGCCAGAAAAAATTTTAGAACATATCGGAGCAAATTTTATCTTCACTTTATCTCCGCTTACAGATCAAAAATTTAACTAAGCGGTATAAAGTTCCACCTGTATTTTATCGGTTATTGTTATGGTTGCGTAATATTTGGGAAATGGACCTGGATTTACAACGATTGTCTTCCCAATATTATCAATGCCTTGCCCCTCGTGTATATGTCCGCAAAGGCATAAATCGGGTTGATTCTTTTCAATAAAATCGCGGATATGTTTACTCCCGACATGCATACCCATCAAGGTTTTATCAACCTTTGAATTAAATGGTGGGGCATGGCTTACAAATATATTTTTGCCATCGTGCTTTTTGTAAGTGCTTAAAATTTTCTCAATCTCTCCATCTGAATACTCTTGCGGGGTTTTGAAAGGCGTGTAACCACTTCCACCAATGCCGAAAAATATCAGACCTTTATATTCCTTGACCTCGCCATGTAAGTTTATGGATTCGCTTTTTAAAACATCCAGCACTTCATACTGGTCGCAATTACCAGGTACTGCAAGCATATTAGAATTAAAATCTTTAATCGCATTTAATACATCAGTAGCCTCTTTCTTACCACCAAAATTCGTAATATCGCCAGATACAACAATCAAATCAACAGAACTCAAAACATCAATAATCCTTTTATCATAATTTATGCGTCCATGAATATCAGAAATAGCAAGAATCTTCATTTTCTATAATAAAACCGATGAAGATTAATAATATCCTTCATAATTGTTGCACCAATTGCCACAAGTCCTGAAGCACCACCGATCAAAGTCAGTTCACCCATCAACCTCGTATGGAATGTAACACCCTTGTTTGAACCATATACATAGGACAGAGGGTCATCTTTCTCAAGAAATTCCGGACCAATAGAAATTTTAGGCTCTCCATCTTCAATTGATAACTTTCCTATTAGTCTCACCATCATTCCCTTCTTTACTTTGGCACGAACTATCTTCTCATTTAAATTCATTATCCCCTGACAGGGAATAGACCTTAAATCAACACATTTGCCGGTTAATAAAAGACCAAGGATTATTGTTTTAAAACAGGTGTCTATTCCTTCAAGGTCAAACCTGTAATCTGGTTCTGCAATACCCAGTTTTATTGCTTCCCTTATCGCCTCCATTTTATTCTTCTTTTCGAACATTATCTTATCAAGGACAAAATTACTCGTGCCATTTAAAATTCCTCGCACATAATATACACCCGCATTTATCAACTCATTGTTGATAACACCGGAAGTTGGCATGGCACCCGCGGTCGTTGCACTCATACCGATGTAAACATTTTTTTTCTTTGCAAGTTCAATAAGTTCATCACCTTTAAAGACTAAGGGTGCCTTGTTCGCACATATTATATTAATTCCATTTTTAATCGCTTCAACCAAATAAGGATAACTTATTCCTGCATCGGTCCGTGAGCCTGGCAATCCATCAATAATGACATCTAAATCTTGATTTTTAATCAAAGGTATAAATTTTTTAAGGGAATTTTTTATGACCTTGTTAAGAATTTTACGCTTTTCTTTTCTATAAATAAGATTCTGCAAATCTAAATCTTTGCTCGCAAAACTTTTTGAATCTGCAATCGCAACAAACTTCAAATTAAATCCGAATCTTTCAACAATCTTTTTCTCATTTTCAAGATAATGCTTAACAAATGCCCTCATCACCTTACCAAACCCTAACAGTCCTATGTTATATTGCTTGATTTCGGAAGGCATTGAAACGATTATATACAAAATTTTTATAGGGTCAAGATTACAATAATTGCACTGAGTCTTCATCACTTTGTCCTATCCTTTGATGGGGGATGAAAAAGGTAGGGGTGATAACGAGCAATACCCTCTTTTGGCGTGGGCTGATTATCTTGTTGATGAGGCTGGGCAGAATACCATTGAACAGGAGTGTCTGAGAACATTCATCAGTTTAGTACCTTTATACTGAGAAAGATGGCTTTTTCATTTCAACTTTACTATCACATTTCCACTTACGAAGTGAATGCCTACTGCTGTCTCTCACTGAAATGTCTCCCTGAACAATGTCATGCTGAACTCGTTTCAGCATCTCAATAGGTTGGATAGGTTGTTAAACACTTTTTTAGATTCCGAAACAAGTTCGGAATGACAGTAAGGGATGGTTCGGAATGACA
>CAZLGA010000028.1:0-26711 GCA_964559225.1 uncultured bacterium
AATTTTTTTATTTTTTCAACCCAGAATATTCTCTTAGGGTGGATATCATGTCTTGAAACTCTGCACTGCGGTATTGACTTTTTTTCTAAAATGGTTATACTTTAAGCTATGAAAACAAAGGTTTTAAAGAAAATTGAGATAAAACGAAACTGGCATGTGATTGATGCCCAGGGTAAAATATTGGGTAGAATGGCAACCAGGATTGCCAGAATTCTGGTAGGTAAAGATAAGCCACAATATTCACCCCACGTTGATTGTGGTGATTATGTGGTTGTGCTAAATGCAGATAAATTTAGAGTCACAGGTAATAAGATGGAAGATAAGATTTATTATAAACATTCTTTTTATCTTGGTGGCTTAAAGGCAGTCAGTCTAAAACTTATGCTTGAAAAGAACCCCAAAAAGGTGCTCTATCGTGCAGTCAGCGGAATGCTGCCCAAAAACAAGTTTCGAGCACGACGACTAAAAAGATTAAAAATTTATCTTGGAACCGAGCACCCTCATAAGGCACAATCACCAAAGGAAATTCAGATATAGGAGGTTTATTGATGGAATCAATCTTCACTGGTTCGCGTAAAAGGAGTGTGGCAAAGATTAGATTATTTCCAGGAAAAGGGATAATAAAAATAAATGGAAAAGATCCCATTGGGTATTTTTGTCGCCAGGATCTTGTTGACCTTGTGAATTTGCCCTTGATTACTGCTGGAGTGAAGGGGGCGGTGGACATATATGTGAAGGTTTCAGGTGGTGGAGTTTCTGGTCAGGCAGGTGCGGTTAGTTTAGGGATTGCCAAGGCACTCGTAAATTTCAATCCAGAGCTGAGACCAACATTAAAAAGTGCGGGATTATTGAAAAGGGACCCACGGGAAAAAGAACGGATGAAGTACGGACTGGCAAAGAGGCGTAAAAGATTCCAGTTCTCTAAACGATAAAAAGAAGGAGGTATTTTGGAGATAGTTACAATGCAGGATTTGATCAGTACTGGAATACATTTTGGGCATAGGACAAAGCGCTGGAATCCAAAAATGGCTAAATATATTTTTGGTAAAAAGAATGGAGTTCACATCATTGATTTGCGCCAGACCCTTGAGAATCTTAAAAGGGTTTATGAGACAACGGTTCGTATTGCCGAACAGGGAAAAGGAATATTATATGTGGGAACCAAGAAGCAAGCGAGAGATGTAATAAAAGAAGAGGCATTGAGGGCCGGTGCATTTTATATTACAGAACGATGGCTTGGCGGTTTACTGACTAATTTCACCACATTATACACGAGGGTTCAAAGATTGAGAGAATTAGAGCAAATGAAAGAAGATGGGCGATGGTCAATGTTGCCAAAAAGAGAACTCGTCCAATATGAACGCGAATTTACAAAACTTTCAAAATATTTTGAGGGCATAAAGGAAATGGACAGACTTCCAGGGCTGATATTTATCGTTGATGTAATAAAAGATGCTACTGCAGTGAAAGAAGCAAAGAAGGTGGGCATTCCAGTGATTGCAATCGTGGACACGAATACAGACCCAACAGATATAGATTATCCAATTCCAGGGAATGATGACTCACTCAGGGCAATTTCCCTTGTTGCAAAGATTATTTCTAATGCAATCCTTGAAGGTAGAAAAGGTTTTGAGACCGAAGAAAGGGAGGCTTAAATGGATACTGAAAAAATCAGGGAGTTAAGGGAAAGGACTGGTGCAGGTATTGTTGATTGTAAAGATGCCTTGATGCAGGCAAACGGAGATATAGAACAGGCAGTTGATATTTTGAGAAAAAAAGGACTAGCCCTTGCTGCAAAAAAGGTAGGCAGGATTACAAAAGAAGGCATTATTGATGCCTATATTCATCCAGGTGATCGATTAGGAGTTCTTGTTGAGGTAAATTGTGAAACCGATTTTGTTGCACGAAACCAGGATTTTCGCAGGTTTGTCCATGATATTGCATTGCAGATTGCAGCAAGCGAACCCCTTGTAGTAAGCCGTGAAGAACTAACACCTGAAATAATTGAAAGGGAAAAAGAAATATACCGGAGTCAGATGCAGGATGTCAAAAAACCCCCGGAAATAATCGAAAAGATTATCGAAGGTAAGATGGAGAAGTTTTATAACTCTGTCTGTCTTTTAGAGCAGCCTTTTGTAAAAATTCCTGAAAAGACTGTTGGTGACTATTTAAAAGAACAGATCGCAAAGTTTGGCGAAAATATTGTAATCAGAAGATTTGTTCGTTTTCGCCTCGGTGAGTAAAGACAAGATAAAATACAGCAGAATTCTGTTGAAAATTTCCGGAGAAATTCTCGGACAGAACAATGAAGTTTTAACACCGAATATATTAAATTACATCGCCGAACAGATTCTTTCGGTTTATAAACTTGGTATCAAAATTGCTGTTGTAGTTGGAGGTGGTAATATCATAAGAGGCAAAGAGGTTGCCTGGTTAAATCCGGTGGAGGCAGATTTATGTGGAATGGTTGCTACGGTAATCAATGGTATGGCACTTTGTTCAATTTTAAAAAAAAATATAGATAATGTATATTTGCGCAGCAGTTTTGAAGTCACAGGATTTGTAGAAAAGTTTAACAAAATAGAGGACCGGACAATTTATAATCAAGGTGGTGTGATAATTTTTGTCGGTGGAACAGGAAATCCTTTATTTACCACTGATACCGCCGCCGCACTTCGTGCAGTAGAACTCTCTTCAGAACTACTCATAAAAGGAACAAAGGTTGAAGGAGTCTATTCAGCAGACCCTGAAAAGTATAAAAATGTGAAATTCTTTCGTAAAGTGAGATTCCCGCAGGCGATTGAAAAAAATCTAAATGTTATGGATATCACAGCATTTAGAATCTGCAGGGATGCCAAGATTCCTATTTGTGTTTATAATCTTATGAAATATCCTCTCAAAAAGATTATTCTTGGAGAGGATGTTGGTACCCTTGTTTATTGAGAAATTTCAGGAGGAATTTTATGATAGATAAAATCAAAAACGATGCCCGGCAGAAAATGGAAAAATCAATAACCCTTTTAAATCAAGAATTTGCAAAGATAAGGACGGGTAGGGCTACGCCTGCACTCCTTGATGGCGTAAAGGTTGAGTATTATGATAGTCTTTTACCATTAAATCAAGTCGCCAGCATCAGCATTCCCGAACCGAGATTGATTGTTATCCAACCTTGGGACAAGCAGGCACTTTCTGCGATTGAGAAAGCGATATACAAGACAGATATTGGACTTACCCCGAATAATGATGGTAATGTGATTCGTTTATCTCTGCCACCATTGACCTCAGAAAGGAGAGAAGAGCTTGTGAAACTTACACAGAAACTCGCTGAAGAATGCAGAGTTGCGATTAGAAACATAAGAAGGGATGCAAATAATGAATTGAAAAAAATTGAAAAGGAAAAAAAGATTTCTGAAGATGAATCATTTAAATCTCAGGAATCAATCCAGAAAATGACCGATGAGTATATAAAGAAAATTGATGAGATACTGAAAAAGAAAGAGAAAGAAATAAGAGAAGTATAGTTAATTCAATCTGTAAAAAACCATTATTCCTACCCCTGAATGGTTTAAAACTGCAGATGGGTTATGATGATTATCAGGACCAAAAATATATTCCGTTTCTTCGCTATAATATAAATAGCCATCTCCATTAGTAAACTGGTCATTCAATAGAACAATGCTCAATTTTGTATATGAAATTTTAAATCCACTTATAAATTGGACCAATACAAAGATTGAACTTAAAGTCAACGGGTATTTGCAAGTATCGCCATTCTTCATTATTAGGTCTACCAAAACCACTATCCCATATGTCAACATAGATTGTTTTATTTTACTAAACTCAAACAATAATTCCTTGTCATAATAATGTATAGGAGGTAAAATGCCCAAATTCTGGGATGATTTTTCTCGTTGGCTCGATGATGCTTCTAAGGTTTTGAGCAAAGAAGCCGGTGATTTAACGATGAAGGGAAAACTGAAATTAGAGATATTTGAACTAAAGAGGCAATTGCAGGAGTTATTCAAAGAGCTCGGGCAGATGTTCTATGGTTTTTTCCCTTTGAAGGGTAATGAAGATTTCAAAGGTGATCAAAAGATTAAACACTTAGTTCAAAAAATAAAACGCATCAAAAATGAGATAACAAAAAAAGAGACCGAATACAAAAAGATAGGGCAAAAAAATAAATAAACAAAAGGAGGCTAACCATGGCGGATAAATTGATTAAAAAATGGGACCCTTTTAGGGAATTGGTGTCATTAAGAGAGGATATGGACAGACTATTTAATGCATTTTTTGGTAAGCCGCTTGCTGAGGAATCAGAAGGAGTGTGGATTCCAGTGATTGATATTGAGGAAGATAACGAGAATTTCATTGTGAGTGCTGAACTTCCTGGGTTGAAAAAAGAAGATGTGAAGATTTCTGTCAGGGGTAATCTACTGACTATTTCCGGTGAAAGAAAGAAGGAAATTGAAACAAAAAATAAGACCTACCATAGAGTTGAGAGGATGTATGGGAAATTCTCAAGGACTATATCATTACCAAGTGATGTTGATGTTGGTAAGATAAAGGCTGTATATAAGGATGGTGTGCTACATATTACACTACCCAAGCCCGAAACAATGAAATCAAAAGAAATTGAAGTTGAAATAAAATAGGGATGATAATGGAAGGCAAAATTTCACTAAAATCCGCAGGCATCATTGCTGGAGTTGCGGCAATTGTTGCATTTTTGTTCGGATTGATCATTAGTACAGGGATTCCTGCTATTTCAAACAAAACCGAAGCAAGTCAGGGCACGGTTCGATTACATCCAATCATCACCGAACAGGGAGAGAGTCCATTTACCAAAGTGGCAGAAATGGTTTCACCAGCGGTAGTGAATATTTCAGCTGAAAAGATTGTTAAGAGTGGTATAGAAGACTTTGGATGGAATTTCCGCGGTCCGTTTGAAGACTTCTTCCGCGATTTCTTTAAAAATTTCCCACGCGGCGAAAGCAGGACCGCAACGCTTGGTTCTGGTTTTATCATTTCGGAAGATGGTTATATCGTCACAAATCACCATGTTATCAAAAATGCAAGTAATATTATAGTCCGTCTGACCAATAAAAAAGAATATAAAGGTAAGGATGTGAAAATTATTGGTTCTGACTCACGAACAGATGTTGCGTTGTTGAAGATAGAAACAAAAGAAAAATTGCCTTATTTGATTTTCGGTGACTCAGATAAGATAAAGGTTGGTGACTGGGTAATGGCCGTTGGCAATCCTTTTAACCTTGAAGGAACAGTCACCGTCGGCGTGATATCAGCAAAAGGCAGGAGCCACATTCCATTAAGTGAAGGTCCTGATTTACAAAATTTTTTGCAGACCGATGCGGCGATAAATCCTGGTAATTCAGGGGGTCCATTATTAAACCTTAAGGGTGATGTGATTGGCATTAACACTGCAATCACATCAACGAGCGGTGGTAATATTGGAATTGGATTTGCCATACCAATAAATCTTGCAAAGAGCGTAATTGAAGAATTGAAGACAAAAGGTAAGGTTACAAGAGGTTATCTTGGTGTATATCTTGAGGATCTGACAGAAGATATGAAAAGGGCGTTAGACCTGAAATCTCTTGAAGGTGTTTTGATAAACGAAGTAATCGCTAATTCACCTGCAGATAATGCGGGAATAAAAGAGGGTGATGTGATTATTGAATACGAAGGGCAAAAGGTGACCGATGTCCAGTCATTCAGAATAATGGTTGCGTCAACGACACCAGGCAAAACCATAAAATTAAAATTGATAAGAGACGGTAAAGAAATAGAATTAAGGGTGAAGATTGGTGAAATGAAAGAAGAAGTTGCTGCGCCGGGTGGTAAAGAAAAGGAAACCGAAATTGGTTTACAGGTTGTAGGTATTGACAGCCCTGATGCAAAAATGTATAATATCAGCGCCAAGAAAGGGGTTGTTGTGACGAATGTTGAACCTAATTCTCCGTCAGGCGATGCCGGGATACAAGCCGGAGACGTTATCATCGGCATTGGGAATAAAGAAATTGAAAACATTTCTGATTTTAAAAAAGCGGTCCAGAATTTAAAAAAGGGTAAACCGGTGATATTTCAGATTCAACGTGGTGAGAGAAAGAGATATGTGGCAGTGACACCATAGATTGATGCGGGTAAAGAGACGGGTAGAAGAATCGGGATTAAAACAGTTTATTGAAGAGATTAGTAAATACCCGGTTCTCTCAAAAGAAGAGGAATTTGAACTTGCCCGAAGAGTAAGAGAAGGGAAAGATAATAACGCAAAAGAAAAACTAATTCTTTCAAATTTAAGAAACGTCATTCATATCTGTAAGCAATATCAGAATTGTGGTTTGAGTTTGAGTGAATTACTAAATGCAGGGACCCAGGGGTTGATTCATGCAGTAGATAAATTTGATGAAAGAAAAGGATACAGGTTTAGTACTTACTCAACCTGGTGGATAAAGCGGGAGATTTATAAAGCAATATTTTCGGATCAGGAACTCATACTCAAGAGTAATCTAGCAAAAAGAATAAAGATGTTTATTCCTAATTTTGTTCAGGAACACGGACGTGAACCGACAATTCAAGAGATTGCCAAATACTTCAAGGTTTCCACCCATCAGGTTTCAAATGCCCTAATTGAATTGCTTCCTATGATTTCGCTGGATGAGACACAGATAGATGAAGAAGTAGGACCTTTGATAGAACGGATCGCAATTGAACAGTGTGCATCAGAAAAGTTTGTTTTGCCTTCACCTGAAGAGATCTTGAAACAGAAACATGAATCAGAGAGAATTCAGAAGGCATTAAAAAAGTTATCACCTCGGGAAAAAGAGATACTGGAAAGAAATTTTGGGCTCGGCGATTTTGAAATCCAAAGTCTCGAAGAAATAAGTAGGTTAATGAATATCACAAAGGAGCGGGTGCGGCAGATAAGGGATAACGCATTAAAGAAACTGCGTTTGATTTTGCCCCGGATAAAATAATAATTTAATCAAAATCAAAATTTAATTATAATTCTTCAATGAAGATTTCGTTATTGGTATAAATGCAGATCTTTGCGGCGATGTTTATTGATTCTTCAACAATCTCTCGTGCAGATAGGTTAGTGTATTTTATAAGTGCCCGTGCAGCAGCCAGGGCATAGGGAGAACCAGAGCCAATTGCAACAATGCCGTCATCCGGTTCAATAACATCTCCTGATCCCGATACAATATATGAATGGTCTTTATCAAGTATCGCCAGAAATGCCTCAAGCCTTCTTAAAATTTTATCCTGACGCCAATCTTTGGCAAGTTCAATTACACTCCTTGGCACATTGCCTCTGTATTCTTCTAACTTTGCCTCAAATCGTTCAAAAAGTGTTAAGGCATCTGCAGTAGCACCGGCAAAACCAACAAGAATCTTATCATTATACATCTTACGAATCTTCCTGGCACGGTGTTTCATTATAGTTTCGCCGGTCGTTACTTGACCATCGCATCCAATCGCTACTTTGTTATTGTATCTAACGCCAAGTATTGTGGTTGACTGCATAAATTATTATAGTCAGGGAAATCACTATGTCAATCGTTGATTTTTAAAAAATTTTGGATATAATTATCCCAAGGAGGCAAAATTGAAAGTCTTGATTTCTGATCCGATTGCCAAAGAAGGGATTGAAATTTTAACGAAGAGTGGATTTGAGGTTGTTGAAAAGACTGGAATGCCAGCGGATGAATTGATAAAGGTCATTCCAGAATTTGATGCAATAATTGTGCGCAGTGCAACAAAAGTAACAAAAGAAGTTATTGAGGCAGGAAAGAAATTGAAGGTCATTGGCCGGGCTGGCGTTGGGCTTGATAATGTTGATGCTGAGACAGCTAAGGCAAAGGGGATTAAAGTCGTTAATACACCTGCCGCTACTTCTATATCAGTTGCCGAGCTCGCCTTAGGAATGATGTTCTCAGCCGCAAGGATGATTCCCCAGGCAACTGCATCAACAAAGGCAGGGAAATGGGAGAAAAAGAGGTTCCACGGCACTGAACTCTATGGCAAAACTCTCGGTATCATAGGAATAGGTAGGATTGGTTCTGAATTAGCAAAAAGGGCAAAAGCTTTGGGGATGGTGGTTATTGCCTATGACCCTTATGTTAATTCTTCTGATTTTGGTAAGATTGTTGATTTTGATACATTATTGAAAAATTCCGATTTTATATCCCTCCATATCCCCAAGACAAAAGAAACGGCTCATTTATTAAATAAATCCGCATTTGATAAAATGAAAAATGGGGTGATAATCGTAAACTGTGCAAGAGGTGGGGTTGTAGATGAGGACGCATTATATGATGCCTTGGTTTCAGGAAAAGTGAAAGTTGCTTGCCTTGATGTTTTTGAGGTTGAACCTGCTAAAGAACATAAACTATTCAGCTTGGAACAGGTTATTCTCACACCCCATATTGGCGCTCAGACAGATGAAGGACAGCAGAGAGCAGGTGTCCAGATTGCAGAGCTGGTTAGAGATGCACTTAAATAAATACCGAAAAGTTTGATTACATAAATAGTGTAAATCCTATATACAAATTTAAAAAGGAGGTTCAATGCCAGAGATTAGACCCTTTAGGGGTATCAGATATAGTTCAGAAAAAATTAAGAATCTTGCCGAAGTGATAACCCAGCCCTACGACCAGATAACCGATGAAATGGAAAAGGAATACAAAAAAAGGAGTTCCTACAGTTTTGTTAATCTCGTCCTTACCCATTATGCTGATGGTCATGACCGTAATAAAGAATATGAAAATGCAAAGAATTGCGTTGAAATCTGGCTGAGAGACGGTATATTTGTGCAAGATAAAGAAGATTCAATTTATCCATATTTTCAGGAATTTAGTCTTGAAGGAAATAATTGCATAAGAAAGGGTTTTATATGTAGATTGAGACTTGAAGAATTAGGAAAGAGTAATATCCTGCCTCATGAAAAGACCCTTTCCAAACCAAAAGAAGACCGTCTTAATTTAACAAGGATTACTAAAAAGGATTTTGAACCGGTATTTTTGTTATACGCTGACCCTAAGAATACAGTGATGGATATGATTGAGAAGAAATGTAAGGATAAACCAATCGTTGATGTAAAGGATGATCGAGGTGTGACACACAAGTTATGGAAGATTTCAGATATAGATACAATCAAAAAAGTTGCCTCGGCATTAAATGAGGCAATATTTGTCATTGCTGATGGGCATCATCGTTATGAAACTGCATATACTTACCTGCAAGAAATTGGGGAAGCTGGCACAGAGCATCCGGCAAATTTCAAAATGGTAACCCTTGTGAATATTCAGGACCCCGGACTTGTGATACTTCCCACCCATCGTTTGGTAATGAATTTAGGGGATTTTAAAACCGATAATTTCATAAAAAAGGCGGAGGACTATTTTGAGGTGGAAAAAATAGATAGACAAAATCTTAAACCCACACTTACGAAAGAAAAGATGCATGCATTTGGATTTTACACAAAAAGGGATTGTTATATCCTTAAACTGAAGGATTTAAAGGTAATGGGAAAATTTCTTCCTGACCGGAGCAAGGAATATCAGAGTCTTGATGTAGCAATACTCCATACGATTGTGATTGAAAATATCCTTGGTATAAAACCTGAAGAGATTGAAGATTATGTTAGATACCAGCGTGGGATTGAAGAGACATTGAACAAAGTTGATTCAGGAGAATTCCAACTGGCATTCTTGATGAATCCAACAAGGGCTGAACAGGTACTCAATGTGGCAACAAAAAAAGAACGGATGCCTCAGAAATCCACCGATTTTTATCCTAAATTAATTTCAGGATTGGTTTTCTATGACATAAAGGGATAAATTTTAAAGATATAACTTATTCTTTTTTATATATTTCAAAACTTGAGGG
Organism: uncultured bacterium; assembly: GCA_964559225.1. Lineage (GTDB taxonomy): Bacteria > Hydrothermota > Tepidihabitantia > SM23-42 > JAOAFX01 > JAOAFX01. The sequence goes on from CAZLGA010000028.1 coordinate 9,913, forward strand.
ACTGTGAGATATTCAACACGCAGTCCCTTTTTTCTTCTTTTTCTTATTAATGTTGAAGAGATATCTATCAATGGAGCATTGCTGAGTAAGATTTTATCATAAAATGGTCTGATTTTTTTTATCTCAAAATTAGGACGGGGTAATACAATCACATTTGCTTCATTAAAAATTACCGCGGGTTTTTTCCAATGCCTTATTTCATTCCACTGGTCTGCACCAATTATTAAATAAATTTTTGCTTGCTGATAAATTCTATCAGATTTTTTCAGTGTTTTTATCACCTTGTATGTATAACTTCTGCCTTTGATTTTCTTTTCAATATCGCTGATAAAAAATCTTTTATTACTTCTGATAGCAATTTCGGTCATTCTATAACGATGTTTAAAAGGAGAATAAATACTTTTATGAGGGGGATTAAATGCAGGAATGAAAATTATTCTATCAAGGCTAAATTCTTCAAGGACCCACTCACTTATTATAAGATGTCCAATATGGGGTGGGTCAAATAGACCGCCAAGAATACCTACTGAAAGATTATGGATTTTCAATTTTCAATCTTTTCATTCTTTTTTCTGCGGATTTTTTCCAGATTTCACTTTCAAGCAGTTCTTTGTATTTCTCGTAAGCCTCTTGTATTTTATTAACTTTTTCATATGTGAGGGCAATTAAAAATTTTGATTCATCTGCAGATGGTGTCTCGGGATAATTTTCAATGACATATTTAAAATACAGTATTGCAGATTCATATTCCTTCATCTTGAGATATAATCTACCATTTTCTAATTCTTTCTTAGCCAAACGATTTCTTGCCTGGAGGGTCCATAATCTCACCGAATCACCATAACTTGAATTTGGAAAACGGGTTATGAAATCATCGAATAAGGATATTGCCTCTTTTGTTTCGGTCTGGTCTTTTTCGTAACCGGGTGATTTTAAATAGTATGCCTTTGCCCTTAATAAATAACTCTGCTCAAGGTAGGGACTATTGGAAAAATTCTTTATCAAATATTCCAATTCCGTAATTGCCTGGCTATAATCCTTTTTTTCGAAATATGATTTTGCGAGATAGAACTGGGCATCATCAACGAATTCGGTTGAGGCATGATAGAATATAATTTTTTCAAAGGATTTTATTGCCGGATCGTATTTTTTGTGATTATAGAATTCCATTGCCCGTTCAAATTCATCTTCAGGCGCAAGAGGTGCTATCATCTGTTTACTACAAAAAATAAAAAAGCAGAATATTAACAATTTTAATTTCGCATTCCGCATTTCGCATTTAGAATTTTTATTCATAATTTCTCCTTTATTGCTTTGATCCTTTCTCGGGATTTCTGAACGAGTTCGCCTTTTTGATACGGATTGAGGCTAAGCACCTTTTTGTAGTAATCAAGTGCCTGGTCATACTTTTCGTTCGTATAAAATATCTCACCAAGATAAAAATAGGCATCGTCGAGTAACGATTTTGGTTCTTGATTTGTTACAACTTCTTTAAAAAATAGAGTAGCGCTATCATACTGCGCTTTACCATAGTATTTTTTTCCTAAATGAAAATTGATTTCACCGAGTAATAATAAATTTTCTGAAGTTCTTATCCTTTTATATTCTCTTTGGGCTATCATCCGCGCAATCAAAAGGCTATCACATTCAATCAAGGATTTCAAAAAATTCTTCAATGACTTTCTTGCCATTTCCGATGTCGAATCAATTTCATATGCCTTTATATATCCGGCAAGGGCACCAGGATAATTGCCTTGTTGAAAATTCAAATCGGCAACTAAAAAAAGATTGTCGGTCTGCTTGTAATCCGGAATTAATTCGGGAATTGTTTTATAAAACTGAAGTGCCTTTTGTAAATCAGATATTTTAAGGGCTTTCTTTGCTGAAGTCGTATAGATATATACGATACTATCTTTGAATAGTGTATCCAGCTGAAGGGAATTTCTAAAATATTCTTTTGCCTGATCGTGCTCATTCTTTCCAAAGTAGCATATACCTAAAAGATATTGTATCTCTGCATCTTTATCTTCACGATATTTTAATATTTCAATGAGTGCCCGATCATAATTCCATTGATTTATAAATTTTCGGGCATTGTTAATATGGGTATTTTTGTGCGAACAGGATGTTAAAAAAATTGATAATAAAAAAATTTTTAGTTTCATAGTTTGGCGACTACACCTTCTACAATCTTTATAAGATTCTGTTCTGCCTTTTTCGCGGCCTTAATTATTTTAATAATACTCGCAGGCTGAAGTGCATCAGGAATTCCCATATCAGTAATCACTGAAAGTCCGAGAACTTTTATTCCTAAATACCTTGCCATAATCACCTCGGGGACTGTTGACATTCCTACAGCATCAGCACCAATTATTCTAAGAAAACGATACTCAGCGCGGGTCTCAAGATTTGGACCGGAAACAGCAACATAAACGCCCTTTTTTATAAAGAGACCAAGCCTCTGTGCGACAATCTCAGTGAGCTTGACGAGTTTCGGGTCATAACAATTGAGCATATCAGGAAATCTCGGTCCCATTTTCAAATCATCAGGACCGCGCAAGGGATTATCGAATATTAGATTGATGTGGTCGGTAATTATCATTATATCACTTGGTGAGAATTCCGGGTTCAAACCACCCGCGGCATTTGAAACTATGAGATATCTGACCCCCATTTTTTTCATAATGATTATCGGATAAGTTATTTCTTTTGCATTATACCCTTCATAATAATGAAATCTTCCCTGCATCACCATAACCCTGCGGTTGCCGAGATGACCAAAGAGCAATCTGCCTTTATGGAACTCAACAGTCGAAACAGGAAAATAAGGAATCTCGGTATAGTCAAGCGAATCTTTTACTTTTATACTTTGCACCAGACCATCGAGTCCGGTTCCAAGTATGATTCCGATCATGGGTCTCAAATCTGTCTTTTCACAAAGATAGTCCAGGGTCTTTTTTATCTTTGCTTTCATTTCTTTTCTAATCTTTCAAGCAAACGTAGATAGGATTCAAGGAGTCCACGAAATTCAGAGACAAGCAATAATTTTTGGTGTTCAACCATTTTTGTCTCTTCTTTTATCCTTGCCAGTTCAGATTGTGCCTCCCGCAGGAATTTCTGTGCTTCAACCCGGGCATTGGCAATGATTGTTTCAGCCTCTTTCTTTGCACCTTCCCTTAGTTCTTCAGTCGCTTTCTGAGTAGTGGTGAGGGTGTCCTGCAGGATTTTTTCCATCCTTCTGTAATCTTCAATCTTTGCATCAAGGTCTTTAACCTTCTCATTGAGTGCGGCATTATCCCTCATCAAATTTTCCATTTCATTCGATACCATTTCGAGGAATGAACGGACTTCATGCGGGTCATAACCACGCAATGATTTCCTGAATTCCTGCTTGCGAATTTCAAGTGGTGTGATTGCCATAATACCTCCTATTACATAAATGCCATAATCTGATTACCACCTCTTTCCTTTGCCTTATAGAGCGCAATATCAGCCTTTTTTATCAATTCATAAGTACCACCTGCGTCATCAGGAAAGGATGCTATTCCGATAGATATTCCTAAATCCTTTATTTTTGGATGGTTTTTAAAAAAGTCATATTTTTGTATTGCGTAAAGGATTCGGTTTGCAGTTTTATATGCTGATTCTTTTTTTGTTTCGGGCAGAAGAATAATAAATTCATCACCGCCGTATCGTGCAATCACATCTACACTTCTCAAATTCCTTTCAAGAAGCTGAGCGAGTTCAAGTAATACCTGGTCGCCAACTTGATGCCCAAATTCATCATTTACCTTTTTAAATTTATCTATATCCAGGAATAAAATTGAAAGCGAGTGTTCATATCTTGATGCCCTCTGCAATTCCTTGCTCAATTGATTTTCAAAATACCTGCGATTGAATATTCCGGTCAATGGGTCAAGCCAAATGCGATGTTTAACCCGTGAATAGAAACAATTTGGTTTTAACAGATGTTCCACAAATACATAGGGATGATTTTTTAATATCTCAAGGACATCCTGAGAACTTACCTTCTCAATCCGATATTGGCATAAGACAAACAATTTTAAATCAGGCTGGGTGTTGAAATCATCAAGTAATTCTTCAAAGGTTAAAAAATCAGAAGTGCTCTCAACAAAGACGCGCATTCCCTTGTGTCCTTTTATCAATTTATCATATTCATTCTTCAACCATGGAAGGAAGAGCGATGCCTCTATAATTTCTTCTACAATCATAATCTGATTTTTGAATTCGCTTTTTAATTCTTTTATACAGGGCTCTTTACCCATATAAACACAGCGCTCATTACGTTCTACTCCTTCTTTTATAAGGGGTTTGATATTTTCAAGGAGCTGATTTTCGTCTCTATAAAGATAGAGGGCATGAACTGGTAATTCAAGTTCAATACCTTCGTATCCAAGTTTTATATAACGATTCATTTTCCTACCCTCCTCACCGGAGTTTGTATCATCTCCGCTTATTTTTGGTTTTGAATCTTTTTGCCAGTAACATTTCCAGAATATCAATAGCTTGGTTCAATTTCTTGATATTATAATTTCCCATATGACCGATACGCAATATCTTACCTTTCATCTCGCCCTGGCCATTGGCAAAAAGTATTCCATATTTTTCTTTGCATTCTTTTATTATTTCAGTGCTATCCATTCCATCAGGCATTTTTATTACGGTCAATCCATTGGATGGGCTTTCCGAAAATAACTCATAACCCATTTTTCTGATCCGCTTGCGAACATATTCAGACATTTTTCGATGATGTGTGAAATTTTCTTCAATTCCCTTTTTTGTGATTTTTTCTAATCCTTTTTTCAAACCATATAAAACAGTGATTGCAGGTGTCCAGGGGGTCTGCCCTTTTTCCATAAATTTTTCATACAATTTAAAATCAAAATAATATTTGGGGGTATCAGAATTTTTGATCTTTTCAAAGGCACGCTGTGAGACTCCAACAAATGCAATCCCCGGAGGCGCCATCAATGCCTTCTGCGAGGCACCAGCAACAGCATCCACATTCCATTTATCTAAATAAAAAGGGTCAGCACCAATACCTGCAACGCCATCAACGATAAGATAACCTTCATATCTCTTCACAACTTCACTTATTGTTTTTATATCGTTTACTACACCTGTAGAAGTTTCGGTTAGGGTTGTAAAAACAAGGGGTGGTTTCTTTGTTTGTTTCAGTCCCTGCTCAATCATTTCTGGTGTAACAGGTTTTCCAAAATCTTGTCTTATGATTATTGGTTTTTTCCCGTAGCTCTGGGCAAGTTCAATCCACCTTTCTCCAAATTTTCCACAAGCAGCAACGATTACTTCATCTGAAGACGAAACTAAATTCACATACGAAGACTCCATTGCTCCAGTGCCTGAAGAAGTCAAAAGATATATCCGGTAGCGACAATCGAGCATCCTTTTTAACATATCGATAATATCATTCATCAAGATTCTGAATTTATCTTCTCTGTGATAAATACATTTTTGTGCTGTGGCCTGAAGTATATCTTCAGGTATATCAATGGGCCCAGGTGTAAAGAGTTTATATCCCGTCAATTTTCCTCCTGCATCCTTCACACAAATCAATTTCCTTTCTGTCTGTATCAGCAATTGTATTTGAAAAATACATAACACAAGTGGAAATTGCACAGTGCGTTAAACCCAGGATATGCCCGATTTCGTGGACGACCTCTTTTGCTAACCGCTCTTTAAGTAAACCATTTCTAAAAAGGCGATAAATAGAAACAATCGCCGCGTTTCTGTGGACATCAGCAAGTCCAAATATAAAATTAAATCCCGGTGTATAGATATCCACATCAACTATAACCAGATGCTTATCACCCCTTTTATCATAACAATCCATAAGTGATTCAATAATGCTTGATGCCTCGTACTGATTCCTGAGCGGATTGAATGTTTTAGATTTCAATTTGAATTTCTTTGCACTTATTATGGATAGATTAAATTGTTTTTTAAGAACAGCACTGATCAAGTCAGAAAAATCCAATCCTTCCTGTTGATACAGACAGATCATTATTATTATATGTATTATTTTTCACTCATTTTTTTAATAAACGGTGCAAAAAGATCTATTGGCACCGGGAAGATTGTGGTAGAATTTTTCTCCGTTGCAACCTCAGTCAATGTCTGTAAGAATCTCAATTGAATTGCAGTTGGGGTCTGTCCAATAATCTCTGCAGCCTTAGATAACTTTTCCGCAGCCTGCAATTCACCTTCGGCATGGATAATTTTGGCACGACGTTCTCTTTCTGCTTCTGCCTGGCGCGCGATTGCCCTCTGCATTTCTTGGGGGATATCTACATGCTTGATCTCAACAGTTGAAACCTTAATACCCCAGGGATCAGTATGTTCATCAATTATCTTCTGTAGTCGCATATTTATCTTTTCCCGCTCGGTTAATAAATCATCAAGTTCATATTCACCAAGAACACTTCTTAATGTAGTTTGAGCAATCTGGCTTGTGGCATATAGATAATCTTCAACCTCTATAACTGCCTTTGCGGCATCAAAGACCCTGAAATAAGCAACCGCATTAACCTTCACCGATATATTGTCCTTTGTTATCACATCCTGTGGTGCAACATCCATTGTTACAACTCTTAACGAAATCTTCGCCATTTTGTCAATTCCAGGCCAGAGTATGAAAATTCCTGGTCCTTTTACACCGATAAATCTTCCTAACCTGAAAATGACCGCCCGTTCATATTCCCTGAGGACTTTAATTGCGCTGAGCACAATTAAAATCAGAACAACGATTAATATGGTCGTTAATCCCATTTAGCCTCCTTGAATAAAATATATTATAACCCTTTTTTTTAATAAGTCAAGCCTACGATTTAAATACTATTTAATCTATTGATAGCGGGTGGTCCTTAATTGATTTAATTTATATTTTTAGAATAATCAGCGCAGGCTTATTTTTGTTCCAGGATAATAATGTTTTAAAATCGCTTTATAATTTTTGCCCTTCTTTGCCATCCCCATAGCGCCGAATTGACACATCCCTACCCCATGACCATATCCCCTGCCCTCAATTATGATTTTATTATCTCTGACATAGATTGTGAAGTAATTTGATTTCAATAATCCATTAGGGTCTTTTTCTGAACCAAATAGACGGCGTATGCTATAGACGGGAATCTTATACTCTTTATCATTATCAGTATTTATAATAACTTCAACAATCCTTTTGCTCTGTGAATTCCTTTTAAATTTCAATTTCCTTATTGTTTCAGTATCAGGAATTGAAATGCCCATTCCGTAAAGATTTTTTCTTAAGATTTTAAAAAAATCTTTTTTGTCGAATTCCTTTTTCCAGCAAAAATGAGGACTATCATTGCAAAATCCACATTTAACACTTCTTAAATAAGAACTTGGACGCCCGTGCCAGGCATCATTGAAATCAGCCGTATAGCCGCCACAGGTTGAATGGTATTTTGCATCAATCGGTTTACCCTGATAAGTCAAAACAAGTCCCTTTGTTTTTAAAATCGCACTATTTATCAATGTATCTTCAACAGAAATACCTTTGTAAACCTGGTCTTTTACTGTTGCATAAAGGTCAAAACCGAGATTTGCATATTGATTTAAATGGCGATATGCATATGTGCGGGCAGCAATTGCCTGTGCCTTTGCAGATTCGATCAATCGTTTATTAATTTTTCCGATCTCACAGGGCACAACCCCTTTTAGATAATCTTCGATGTCAAGGATATTTATAACCCAGATTTTGTTATCTATTTTTTTTATTTCTAAGTTTCCATAATAAAATTTATTATTGATTTTTACTTTATCCCCAAGGGGTTTTAAAAAAACAGGCAGATTATCATTCATTTTTATCTTATAATCTTCAAGATATTGTTCTTCTTTTATTCCACTAACAATCACTGAGTCTAACCCGGTGATGACGGCAACTCGGATTAAACGTTGGTATTTTGGCGGTGGTATATATGGAATACAATTAATACATAGTCCGCAGAAAATCGTTAGATTTAGCCATTTAGCCATTCAACCAATTAAATTATTTATACGCTGTATCATTTCTTCGTGATGGCTTCCTTTCCAGTAGATACGCTGACATTTCGGACACTGGGCGAATTCATTAAAATTTTTGTAGGTGTAAAAAGGAATAAGATTTTTTATATCTTCTTTCATTACATTCATTAAAAGTTCATTGCAACGGAGGCAGCGGGAAAAGAAATTTAATTGGTCTGTAAGATTGAAATATTTGATAACTATTCTTAACTGGGCAGATAGAATATCGGATTCAACAAAGAATACACCATCTTTGTTTTTTAATTGGCGATTTCTTGTTAAAAAAATTCTATTTTCTTTTCTCGACAACATTAATGATTTCATCCCCTCGTTGGAATAGAGTGTATCAACCCCGCACATCCTCAAATATTTACAGAGTTTACCCAGCATACCATTGCAAAAAAATTTCATATTTTTAAGACAATCTAATTAGAGTGTTGAATAAAAGAATTAAATAATTAGGATTGTATCCAAGTAAATTTATACAATTGTTGAGCATTAAAATGGTTTTAATAATTTTTTCACAGCTAACTTTCCGTGCCTTTGTATTTACTTCCATTTCCAGTTCTTTTGATATTGGTTGATTTAATTGTTTGTAAAAAACAGAACGATAGAGAAGGAGCAGGCAGTAGAAAAAGTCAGTAAGATTTTCACCTGCAAGTTCCCGCGCGAATTTTGCTGCATTCTCAGTTGATAGAGGGGCTTTTTTAAAGATTTCGCTTGCAGTTGTGAAGATATTATTGTCTCTAAGATACAATATCTCTCCCGGACTTCCGAGATAGAAATTATCTTTCCCTTCAAAAATTATGTTTTCTATCTGCGCATTGTTTAGATAACTAAATTTTACAATCTGGCACCGTGAACGAATCGTGGGAATTAAGAAATCGGGTCGTGAAGATGTAAGGATGAATATGGTGTCAATAGGTGGTTCTTCAAGTGTTTTTAAAAAACTATTTGCGGACTCTTCGTTCATCCTGTCTGCTTCAAGGATTACGACAATGCGTTTTGTCCCTTTCGCTGGCATTAATAGGAGCCACTCAATTAAGTGCCTTATTTGTCTTATTGTAATAGAAGAATGGTCCTCAACCTTTATAACCGCATTTTCGGGAAAATAAATCTTCATATATTCAAATATTTTTTCATCTTTTTCCTTTTCTTTAAATGTAGGCGGCACCGGTGCAATCAGCATAAAATTTGGCGAATGCGGTGGACAGCCGAGTGTTTTTGATAGGGCAAACGCGGTCAGTCTTTTACCCACACCCTTGGGGCCTGCAAGGAGAAGATTGTAAATTTGATCTTTTTTTAGGGCATTACGTATAAACTTTTTTGCTGTTTCCTGTCCAATAATCTCGTCAAGATAATCCACGGATTATTATAATAAATTTTTTTATTAAATCAAGGTTTAATCAAATTCTATTTCTTTAGCAAAATTCTTTAGCAAAAATTTTGTGAATTTTTTGAGTGCTCGGGTACGATGGCTTATGCGATTTTTTACCCATGGTCCAAGTTCAGCAAAGGTTTTTCTATACCCTTTAGGAATAAATATCGGGTCGTATCCAAATCCCCATCCCCCTTTAGGTTCATAGGCTATTTTTCCTTCAATTTCTCCTTCAAATACCTTATATTTTTTTATATCGTAAAAATAAACAAATACTGCGCGGAACCATGCCTTTCTATTTTTTGTCTTTCCTAGTTCTTTCAAAACCCTTTCTATTCTTTTCTTATCATTCATCTCATATCGTGATGACAAAACTCCAGGTGCACCATTCAGTGCTTCAATAAATAATCCTGAATCATCAGCAAGTGCTGGGAGTCTAATTATCCTGTGGATGAATTCGGCCTTTAACAAACTATTCTCAACGAGTGTATCACCGGGTTCAGGAATGTGTAAATCAATGAACCTTGTATATGGGATTAATAAAACTTTATTTAAATTTAGTATCTGATTTATTTCCTCAATCTTATGATAATTTCTTGTTGCCAGAACGATATGGAACATAAATTCATACAGGGGGTCAAAGACCCCCTGTATTTCTCTCCCTGTTTAAGGGTTTATCATTGTTTCCACGACAAATGCACCCCTGAAACCCTTGCTTATTGCAAGATTTTTAAGAGATTCTGCGTCTTCTTTAGTAAGACAATCTCCAATCCGAACCTTGTAATAAGGGGGTGTATGTTCAATATATACCTTACCACCAAATAGACCCCGGGCATCATCAGCAACCTTTAAAGCACCTTTTTGTGTTGATGAAGCAAATATTTGAACCCGGAAACCATATACTGATGTGGGGGAGATTGATGTTACTGGTGAAGGTGTATAGGTGGGTGCAGGAGCTGGTGGTAATTTTGTCACTTCTTCCGTTGGCAATGGCGCAACCGGTGCCGGAGCAGGTGGCGCAATGGTGACTTCTTCCATAGGTAGAGGAGTAACCTTTTCTTCTATTACTGGTGGTAATAATGTAGATATCTCTGGTGTTGGTGGAGGAGTTGTTGGTGTTGGGGTTTGTGGTGCTGGAGTGGGGTAGACCGGTTCCTCAGAAATATTTTTTTCTTCTTCACCAAATACAACGACTTCTTCCAGCCCCTCGGTCTTTACCGTAGTTTTTTTGGGTGCGCAGAATACAAAAACCATAATAACACCCAATATTAGCAACCTTTTCATCATAACCTCCTATTTTTCTCCTTTAATTTATTAAGAGAAAGAAGTTTTTTTAACTTTGGAGCCCTTTGCTTTTTACAAACAAGGACACCCTTAGGGCTTGCCACAACAACAAGCCCATTTATTCCAAAGAGCCTGACCGGAACGTTATTAGTATATACGATCGCATTACTTGTGTCAAGACCCAAGATGTCTCCTAAAAAGATATTATTATTTTTGTCTTTTTGAAAATATCTTTCTAACGCAAGCCAGGTTCCAACATCATCCCAGCCAAAGTCAGATTGTATTACACATATTTTGTTGCTTTTCTCCATTAACCCATAATCTATTGAAATTTCAGAAATTCTTTCAAAATATCTTTTATCTTTAAATTTTAAATAATTCTCTACCCCATAATAGACATCAGGAACGAATTTTTTTATCTCATTAAGAACCGTGCTAATTCTATAGGTAAATATGCCGCTATTCCATAAATACCTTCTGGTCTTGAGGTATTCTTTTGCCTTGTTAATTGAAGGTTTTTCAATGAAACCTTCGCCATAAAATCCCATGATTCCTTTTTTCCTGCCAATCGTCCTTCCGATTTTAATATAACCATAACCAGTTTCGGGTCTATCAGGGATTATACCATAGGTAACCAAAAATTCTTTTTCCGCCATTACTTCACCATATTTAAGACATTCAATGAATTCTTTATTATCTTTAATGATATGGTCGGCAGGCATTATGTGAATTATTCCATCCCTGTATTTTTCTTTTAACAACATCGCACATAGGCATATTGCCGGTGCCGTGTTTCTTCGCGCAGGTTCAATGACAAGATTTTCGCTACCAACGAATCTCTTTGTTATAACCTTTAGTTCTTCAGGAATTACCAAAAATCTTTCATTCTTTTTGAAGTAGCCATTGATGCGCTCAATCGTTTGATTTATCAATGGCTTATTATTGAATATATTGATAAATTGTTTTGGAAGGTCCGGCTGGCTCAAGGGCCAGAACCTTTCTCCTTGTCCTCCTGCAAGAATTATTGCAAATCTTTTAATTAGACACCCCTTTCAATTTAAATAATACAGTGCCGAATTTAAGTTTTGTCTTTATCTGCACCGGGAATCTTTTTTCGTCATCTGTATACCATATATCCATTGCACCGCCAGCACCGAATACACCCTTGTTGGGAGCTTTAGGTGTTACCCTTATGGTGGAAAATTTACCCAGCGGTGTTTTTATTGTTTCTTTTTTGCCTACTCTACATTCTATCCGGTGTTGTTGCCTTGCTTCAAATATATACACAACGATTGTATCATTTTCAACCAATGGTATGCGCCTTAAATAATACCAAAAACTGAGCAGGTCCATTACTGGCTGAGAAATCTTTATCTTTGCTGAATCATTGATTGTTACATATAAACTATCTTGATTAAAAAACAATTTCTGATAAATTGAGTATTTACCTTCGTGTATTCTTTTCTCATAAAAAAGCGGTACCAAATCATTTATTGTTGTAGTAACATTTATTGTATCATTCAATGTGAAAAGAAAATTCAAATCAGAACTGGAATTGAGATGGGAAGAGACGAAATAACATTGTTTGCCATTAATGGTCGTTGTATCTACGATTTTCAAGACCATATTACCAAGGTTTATAAAACCGAATTTTGCCTCATATTCAAGTTTTTCACCTATGGGAAACAATTTCAAATTATACCCAAATGAAAGACTAATAGGACTGATGAGCAATAATAAACAAAATAATATTTCTCCAAAATTTTTGGCGTTCATTTTTGTTAGACAACCAGGCTGTCGAGTCTTTCTATCCTTTTATCTATGGGTGGATGGGTTGAAAACAAGTTAGAGATATTAAATCTATCTTTGCCGAATGGGTTGGCAATGAATAAATGGGCATTTGACTGTGATGCCCTTGCTATTGGCTGATAGGCTTGTTTCAATTTAGCCAGTGCCTGAGCAAGTCCTTGGGGATAGCGCGTAATATAGGCACCGGATGCATCGGCAAGATACTCACGTTGTCGCGATATTGCTGCCCTTATTAAGGCAACAAAAAGCGGTGCGATAATTGCAAGGGCTAGACCCACAAGAATTAAAATACCCCCGCCTCTACCACTGCTTTTACGTCTACCTCTTCCCAGCATACTTCGCAAAAAGAAATCCCTCAATAAAACAATCATACCACCGATTGCTGCGACTACGGTCATTAAAAGAATGTCATAATTTCTTATGTGAGCCATCTCATGGGCAATAACTCCCTGCAATTCTTCACGATTCATAATCTCAAGCAAACCCGTAGTTACAGCAACTGCTGCATTCCGGGGATTCCTTCCGGTAGCAAAGGCATTGGGTGCGGGTGAAGGGGTGATATAAACCCTGGGTTTCGGGACACCGGCGGCAATCGCCACTTCTTCTACAACATTATGGAGTTGTTTGAATTCATCAGGATCAGCAGGAACCGAACCCGTTGAAGCAAGGGCAATCTTATCTGAATTATAGTAAAGAACAAAATTGTAGATGATTATGAAAAGGGCGAAAAAGATGTATCCCGCAGTTCCCCAGTTCAACAATTCAACGACGATATATCCGAGTGCGCCCAGAAACAGGCTGGTGATGACTATAAAAATAAATGTCTTGCGCTTATTTGCAGCTATCTGGTCATATAATGTTTCCCGCATATTAGAATTTTACCTTTACTACCTCTCTTTCTTCAGCTGGAGCGGTGAAGAATTCTCTTGGTTTGAAATTGAACATTGAAGCAATTATCGTCTGTGGGAATTTTTGTATTGTGACATTATAATCCATCACGACATCGTTATAGAATTGTCGGGCAAAAGCGATTTTGTTTTCGGTTGTAGTCAATTCTTCTTGGAGCCTCATAAAATTTTCATTTGCTTTTAATTGTGGATAATTTTCAGCAACGGCGAATAAAGTTTTTAATGTTGCGCTCAGCATATTGTTCGCTTCGGCAGATTCCTTAGGACTGGTTGCGCCCATTGCCCTTGAACGTAATTCTGCAACCTTTTCCAGAACTTCTTTTTCATGTGCCGCATAACCCTTAACGGTTTCTACCAGATTAGGTATCAAATCATAGCGGCGTTTCAATTGCACATCAATCTGTGCCCAGCCATTATCCACTCTGGTTCTTTTGGTCACAAGACTATTATAAATTGCAATGACCCATATTACCAGGAGGATAATGATAATCAAAGCTATTATCATTGAACCTCCATTTTATCAAGTTTACTTAAAATTTTTGATTTGTCAATGAGGTATTGACATTTTTTAAAAAATGAATAGACTTAAACCCAATGGCCCCGTCCCTTTTTACTCTATCCTCATTAGTATTATTAATTTTTATTACCATTGCGCTTATTTATTTATGCGCGTATATCAAAAACGATAAAAAATTCTGTCGGATAATACCATTCTTTATATCTGGGATATTTACGGTATTTATCCAATTACTAATCGAACAAAACAATAATCCTGCAACTGCAATAATCCTTACTAAACTGCAATATATTGGGTTTTGGACCTATTTTCTGACCGCACCGATGCTTGTAACAAGCCTGACCGGAGAATATTTTAAAACCTTGCTTTTAACAATTTGCACAGCCATCACAATAATAGCATTTTTTCTAACGGTATTCACAGATCTTATAATAAGTTCTAATCCATATATCTATTCTGATTTCTACTTTGCAAGGGTAGGTGCTTTATATCCATATTTTTGCACCCTGCTCTTCATTCTTTGCATCTATTACTTTAGTAAGATGATTAATTTTGCCAACAGATTAAAAAATCCTGAATTAAAGTATATAATCCCCATTGGACTCGGTATCTGCATTCTAAGTGGTATATTTGATTATGCAGGAAAACTAAATGGTGCACCGATTTTACCATGGCTAAAAGACGCATTCAACATGGGGATGTCATCTATCAGTCTTTCTTTTGGTATTTTCATTCTGCTCAGTTATTCTCGAACAATGGTTGAATATCAAAAAACATTGAATGAACTTGAGAATCTTTTGAAGAAGCATAAACAGAATTTTAACGAATTTGTGCAATTGATTGCAAAAACCATTGATGCCAAAGATAAATACACCGCTGGGCATTCAATGAGGGTTGCTGACTATGCTGTAAGGATTGCGCAAACCTTTAATCTTGATGAAAGACAGATAGAAATATTAAGAAAAGCCTGCTTACTCCATGATATAGGCAAAATAGGCATTCCTGATGGTGTGCTTAACAAAAAATCGCCACTAACAGCAAAAGAGCGTGCTTATATCTATAGACATCCAAAGATTGGTAAAGATATTTTAGCGCAAATGAGCGATTTTCAGGAGATACTTGATATAATCTATTTTCATCATGAGAGATATGATGGATTAGGTTATCCAAATGGATTGAAAAATGATGAAATTCCACTTCTGGCGAGGATTCTGGCAGTTGCTGATGCCTATGATGCAATGCTCTCAGAAAGGCCCTATCGTCAAGCAATGTCCAAATTAGAAGCAATCAAGGAATTACTAAATTCAAGAGGCAAACAGTTTGACCCTGAGATTGTTGAAAAATTTGTTGAGATAATAGCACAAATTAGTGATAGGAACTTACCTGATAATATCCCTTATTAATTTCTTTCTTTTGGTAGGTTTGGAACTTATTACAAATACTGTATTCAATTCATTCAAAACTTCTTTAACAAGCATTTTGTTATCAGAAAAGATTTTAACGACGGGTTCACCTTTTTCTACAATATTCCCGGTCTTTTTATAAATTTTAAAACCACACCCGATATCAATTTTGTCGTCTTTTTTTAACCTTCCTGCACCAAGTTTTGTTGCAAGCATGCCCAATTTGAAGGTATCAATATTTTTTATATAACCGGTCTTTGGAGCAGAAAAAACAAGGTGATTCTTTGCAACGGGCAATAGATTATAGTCATCTATTACCTTTGGATTTCCACCTTGATATTCTATCATTTCCCTGAATTTATTGAGTGCCTCACTATTTTTTATCTTTTTTAACAGCAGTTCCCTTCCACCTTGAATCCTGGCAATCTTTAAAATAGATTCTGATAGCGTAAGGATTATTTTCATCAAATCCTCTTGTCCATTGCCCTTAAGACATTCAATCGTTTCAATAATTTCAAGAGAATTGCCTATATACTCACCAAGCGGATCATTCATATCAGTAAGTATACCAATTGTCTTAACACCAAATCTTCTGCCAGTATTAACAAGAGAGCGTGCAAGTTCTTTTGCCGTTTTGTATTCTTTCATAAACGCACCGTTGCCAAATTTCACATCCAATACAAGTCCATCAAGGTTTTCAGCAAGTTTCTTGGACATAATGCTTGCAGTAATCAAAGGAATTGATTCAACGGTTCCGGTAACATCGCGTAGACTGTAAATCTTTTTATCAGCGGGTGCTATTTCTTCGGTCTGTCCGATTATTCCTAAATTGATTTTTTTTAATTGATTTTTGAATTCATTTAAAGTTAGATTTGTTCGTAAACCTGGTATTGATTCCAATTTATCAAGTGTCCCACCAGTATGTCCAAGACTCCTACCAGAAATCATTGGAACACAAACACCACAACATGCGACGAGTGGGGCAAGAATCAAAGAAACTTTATCTCCAACACCACCAGTAGAGTGTTTATCTATCTTCGGCATTTTTATATCTGATAAATTAAGAGATTTGCCTGTGTAGAGCATCGCTTTTGTCAGATATGTGGTTTCTTCAAAACTCATACCCCGAAAGAATACTGCCATCAAAAAAGCAGAGAATTGGTAATCGGGAATCAAACCTTTCATATATCCTTTTATTAGAAATTCTATTTCATCTGGTGATAGATTTTCACCATTTCTTTTTTTAATTAGAATCTCTATAAAGTTATAGCCCATTAGAAAGAGTTTAATCAGAAATCCATATTAAATCAAGAGCCAGTGTTTACAAAGATGACCGTTCCGATAATTATCCGATGTCGCGTTGGTTTTGGGCACCAACCCTGTGGAATGCTCCCCATTTGACTTGGACATGAATATTAGTTATACTTACAGGCTTG
>CAZLGA010000029.1:0-25323 GCA_964559225.1 uncultured bacterium
CCTGCGATAATATTATACAGTTAAAACTTTGATTGTCAACCAAAAAGTCTTAATTACATACAATAACCTTTGCGGTCACTTTTTTAATGAGTGTCTACATTATTCAAATTTTTTGTAAGTTCTATAATAATCTGCTTAATAAAGAATATGCCTCCCGGCAGTATTCTTTTATCTTGGGATATTTATCCTGATATTTTTTATACCCGATTACTTCTTTCAAGACTTTTTTTGCTTCAGCACGGTTTTTTAATTCATAATAACATTTACCGATGTATAATTTACATTGGGCTAAATTTGAATAATTTGTATTATTAACATATTGGTCAAATAACCATTTATATATGTTCAGTGCAGTATCATAATTCTTTTTCTTAAACTCAAGTTCTGCCTTATTCCAGTGAAAGGTCTTTGAGTCAGGATACTGGAGTACAAGACTATCTATTATCTTTGTAGCAATATCAAATGTTTTTTCTTCTCCATAAATAAATACCAATGAATTTCTCGCGGTCGGTCCCGAATAAAGACTCTTCTCCGCAGCGATATGCAGTTTTCTTATTGCCTCCGCAACATTGCCATCAGCAAGTTTTAAAAAAGGAAGATACCTGCTTGCCCTTGCCCAGAAATATTCATAGATTCCAGCCCCCAAATATGCATCATAAAATAAAGAATCTTTTTTGATGATTAATTGTAACATTCTACCACCTTTGGTACCATAATTGAATGTTTCAAGATAATTCTTTTTTAAACCCTCATATACTGCTTGATATGCATAGCTTGAACCAAGATAGAATTCTGCCCATAGATTATCTTCGTTTTTTAGAATTTCTTCACACATTGTTCTAACTTTTTTGAGTAGGTTGAGATATACCTGTTCATCGTTGAAATGACAGCCATCCATCATTTTTAATTGCAAAAGTGCGGCTTTAAAAAAATATCCTGCGGGATTTTCAGGATAAATTTCAATCACCTTATCAAAATACACATATGCACTGTCAAAATTTTCTACATAGGCAAAGTCAAGTCCAGTTTGAATCAAATTTTGAATTTCGGGTGGGTTTAAGCAAATAGCGGTGAGGAATAAGAAAATAGCTATAGGTGTCATGGAAATTCAATGAATGATGAATCACCTACATTTAATCTTTTGAAACTACCCCGTACAACCGCATTCTGACCAATTATTGATCTACTAAAAATTGCATTTTCAATTAGTGTATTGTTGTTTATTATTGAGTCCTGGATTATTGAATTTTTTATATTTACATTCTCACCAACAGAAACATTCGGACCAATGATTGAATCTATTATTTGTGCAGAATCGGGTATGTATACCGGGGCGATGACTTTTACTCTATTATACGGACGGAAATAATGATTCTTTTTAAGCAAATGGCGATTCGTATCAATGAGTGCATCTGGTGTTCCACAATCAAACCAGTTTTTTATTTTCAAAATATGGAAGACATCTCCTTTTTTTATCATTAATGCCAGCCCATCTGTCAACTGGTATTCATTTTTTGTTTTAATACCCCTTTTTATCACGATAGCCATTGCCTGATGAATCGTTCTTATATCTTTAAAATGATAGACCCCAACAATAGCAAGATTTGACCTCGGCTTTTCGGGTTTTTCTACGACATTTATTACCTTCTCACCCATAACTTCAACAATTCCGAATCTCTGTGGATTATCAACCTCTTTTACACCCAGCATATTTATTTTACTGTTAAGACCGCTGAAATCAAAATCGGTTATTGTATCACCAAGAAGGACAAGGGTAGGACCTTTTAAACCATTAGAACCAAGATATATTGCATGTCCTAAACCCAACCTTTTCTGCTGGATTACAAATTTAAAATTAAAATTATAATTTTTACAGAATTGTATAATCTGTTCCGACTTTGGGTTAAGGACAATGATAATCTTTGAAATTGGTAAATCCTTTATTCCATCAAGTATATGCCCGAGGATTGGTTTTCCGGCAACATATAAAAGGCATTTAGGCAGAAAATGGGTATGGGGTTTTAATCGAACACCTTCACCCGCAACGGGTATAATGACATTCACTATGTGCCCCGAATCTTTTCTTTCAGTTCTTTTATTAGTTCAATCGCCTCGTCAAATCTATTTTCATCAATGAAACTCATAATTTTTGCCTTGTATTCAATTTTTACTGATGCACTTCCATCCACACCAAGGCTATCTATATCAAATTCGTGCATCCCTCCGGTTCTGAACTCTCTGGTCGGTGTTGTTTCTTTTTTTTCTGACTCAGGAGTGGTTTTGCCAACCGGTTTCTCTGGTGTAAGGGCAGTAACTTCCATATCCTCAGGTTTTTGTATTGGTGGTTCTTCAGTTGGCTTCTTTTTTATCAAAGTATCAAATACTGATTCGGGTTTCTTATCCTTTTTCAATCTTTTTATAATATCCATATCAACTCCATCCTTAATTTATAACCAAAAATAAATTTTAATAATTATTCATAAAATGTGATATCTTTCACGGCACTGATTACAGCGAAGATTCTTTCGTTATTGCTTTCCGGATCGATCGGTGTGAAGAAAAAGCCCTGACGCTGGGGTGAATATCCCATTGTTAAACCATATAAAACCTCACCATCAGTAAATTCAACCTTTACTTTCTTCCCCAAGAGGGTTTTATCTTTTATATCATCAAATGTCTTTTTCTCAACGGGTCTTGCCCTTGATTTTCCCATTAATTCTTTTACAAAGAATACTGCTTTTAGATCTGCAATCTTAACCGGTATGGATTTCTCTTTATTCCCTTCCTTGACAACCAGATGAAATAAGGCTTTATCGGGTCTAAAATCAGAGGTATAACCCCGTTCAATTCTATGGTCTATATAGTGCACGACAACCTTGTTTGGCATATTGAATTATAATGAATTTTATAAAATTGTCAATGGGCTACAAAATCTTTCTTTTCCATCTCTCTTTCAATCTTGAAATGGGAAGGTCAATCATCAATTTTTTTGAATCGTATATCTTTAAATTCTTTTCTTTGATTGTCTTTCCAATTATGGAAAAGGGGAGTTTTTTTATACAATTTTCAAATTCTTTTGCCTTCGTGGGAATGACTTCGACTAAAAACCGGGTGTTTGATTCAGAAAATAATAAAATATCAGCACGGCGATTTTTACCCTTATATTTGATCTTTGCAATATCAATTTCACATCCAATGTCCCCGGCCATCACCATTTCACTAATTGCTAATCCCAGTCCCCCTTCAGAGAGGTCATGGCATGAGCGAACAAGATTATTTAATATTGCATTATGTAATGCCTTCATTATTTTAGGCGCTATTTTTAAATCTACACCCGGAACCCTCCCGTCTTTTATTCCCAGATAACGAAAATATTCAGAACCACCCAATTCTTCTTTTGTTAAACCCAGGAGATAAATATAACTCCCGATACTTTTAAAATCCATTGTGACACACTTCTTTACATCATCAATAATACCTATTGCCGATATCAAAAGGGTTGGTGGAATGAGATGACTTAACCCATCTTGGTCTAACCATTCGTTATTCAGACTATCCTTGCCCGAAATAAAAGGAACACCAAATGCCTTTGCCCCGTCGTAACAGCCACGGGCACTGAGAACTATATCACCCAGCACCTCTTCTCTTTCTGGAGAGGCAAAACAGAAATTATCAAGCATTGCTGCCTTTTCAATATTTCCACCAGTTGCTACAAGGTTGCGCAGGGCTTCGTCAATGACTGATAATGCCATATTGTATGGGTCATTTTTTCCATAAGAAGGATTTATACCGCAGGAAACAACAATACCTTTGTTTTTATGGAGTAACGGCTTTATAACAACCCCATCCTGGTGCCCATCCTTATAAACTCCCACAAATGGCTTTACTACACTCCCACCCTGCACCTCATGGTCATATTCCCTGACCAGCCATTCCCTACAACAACAATTCAGACTGCCAACGATTTCAAGCAGAGCTTTACTTATGTCCCTCGGCATTGAAAATTTGACTTCTTTTAACGCTATTTTTCTTTTTCTCGCCCTTTTCTCAGGCATGGGAAGTCCATCATGCAAAAATTCCATCTCTATATCACAGACCTTCTGACCTTTATAATACAACAATAACCGTTTATTATTTGTAAATTCACCTATAACTGTTGCTTCAACCCCTTCGCTTTCAAAGATATTCACTACTCTTCTAATATATTTTTTAGGGACAGATAATATCATCCTTTCCTGGGATTCGGAAATCCATATCTCCCGGGGAGTCAATCCTTCGTATTTCAAAGGGACCTTTTCAAGATATACCCTTGCACCTATCTTCTTTCCCATCTCCCCAACGGCACTGGATAAACCACCACCCCCACAATCTGTAACCGAGTTCAGAATTCCGAGTTCACTTACCCTGAGCAGACAATCAAGGACTCTTTTTTCAACAATCGGATTACCGATCTGGACACAAGATTTTTCTGCCTCTATAGATAGTTCTGCGGATGAGAATGTTGCCCCATGTATCCCATCACGACCGGTTCTGCCGCCAACAAGCAATATCAAATCACCTGGTTTTGCACCCTTTTTTATTCTGTCCTTTCTAATCAATCCAACGGTTCCGCAATACACGAGTGGATTATAAAGGAATTCGTCATCAAAATACACTGCTCCACTTGTTGTGGGAATACCCATACGATTACCATAATCCCTCACCCCCTGATATACACCTTTTATTATCCTTTTTGGGTGTAGTATGCCTGCGGGCAGATCTTCGTATTTTAAATCTGGTTTGCCAAAACAGAAGATATCGGTATTCATAATGGGTTTTGCACCAAGTCCGGTTCCAAGGATATCCCTTATCACACCACCTATACCGGTTGCGGCACCACCATAGGGTTCTAATGCTGAAGGATGATTATGCGTTTCAACCTTGAAGCAGACTCCGTAATCCTGGTCAAAATCAATTACACCAGAATTATCGTGAAAAACAGACAGACATAAGGGATGGTTTATTTCTTTCGTTGCCTTCATTATTGTGTTTTTCAGAAGATTATCAATTACCTTATTGCCGATTTTTATCTTTCCTAAAAATGTCTTGTGTCGGCAATGCTCACTCCAGGTCTGGGCAATCGTTTCCAGTTCAACATCCGTGGGGTCTCTATTTAATTTTTCAAAATACCTTTTTATAGTTTCCATTTCAAGTTTTGATAATGATAAACCCATTTCCTTGCTCAATTTTACAAGGTCGGTATCAAGATTTACTCTCAGATAAGAATATCTCTGTTGCTGGGGCTTGAATTCTCGTTCTCCAATCTGTCTAATATGCTGGATCAATGGGTTATACAGAAATAAACTTGCATAACTCTTCAGTTTTTCTTTATCAAAAATACCTCTAAAAATGTAATTGACGCCAGTCTTGACACTGTTAAGTTTTATCCCCAGGTCACTCGCCGCCTTTTTTATACTGTCTTCTTTTGGATCGGTCACCCCAGGATTAAATAGTATCTCAAAACCTCTTCCCTGGCATATTTTGTATTCTTCAATCACCGGGTCGCAGAATAATTTTTCGGTGAGATAGATAACCTTTTTATATGGAATTTTATCATAGATGTAATAAACATCCTTTACTTCTACTGAAAAGATACCTTTGAAGCCGATTGATTCAAAATCCTCTTTGACAAATCCTCCCCTCGGGTCATTCTTTCTTTTTATCTCAATACGATACATAGTTCAAATATATGACAATATAAAATGCATAAATAATTATCGAATTTGCGCCCTCTTTACTCTCATACCAATAAATGTAATGAGCCACAATAACACAAGAATGAGAACTAATGCCGCAAGCATAAAGATAATCAAAATTCTTGCATTTAGTTGTCCTGTATCGGTAAGAGGACCTCCGCCTTCATTTAACGTGACGAAAAAGGCCCTTTTGTGTATCCACCTCCTTCAGCAGTTCTACTGCCTTTTGCACAAGCGGATCAACCTCGGTCCGGTGCCGATACATTTCTTTTCGACCAAAGAGATTTAAGGTTATCTCTTGTTTTATCCTTTCTGCCAATGAAGTCTTTGCTGAATCAAACTGCGCCTCTGTGAAATTCATTTTTTTCTTTTCTTTCAGATAGGTAGCAAAATAATCCAGCATCTTATTATCAACGACAAAGTCTTTATTTAAATCCTTATGTTTATTAGTATAATGGACCGCAAAGTCAAAGAAATAGCCTTTAATCCAGATATCAGTCTCTAATTTTGTTAATTTTCTTGGTTCTATTTTAATATCAGGAGTTATTCCACCATTGCCATAGACCTTTCTTTTTAGATTTAATGTGATATAAATATTTTGTTTGCTTGAGTCAATTTTCGTAACATTCTCTTCGGAAGTCTCTTCATCTACAAACGGTTTATCAATACATCTACCAGAAGGAGTATACCAGCGGGCAGTCGTTAATTTTAATGCACTGCCATCCTCAAGGGGGATGACATTCTGAACCGACCCCTTGCCAAATGTATTTGTGCCAATAATCAAGCTTCTATCCCAGTCCTGCAAGGCACCAGCAACGATCTCGGATGCAGAGGCACTGCCACCATCAACGAGCGTAATCATAGGGAATTCACCATAAGCATAAGATTTCTGCGATTTGAAGGTGCGGGGTGGCTCAATCCTCCCCTTAGTTGTAACGATATCTTTGTTGGGCGATAAAAAGAATTCACTTATTGCAATGCCTTCCTGCAATAATCCACCTGAATTACTGCGCAGGTCAAAGATTAATTTTTTTGCACCCCAGGCAAATAATGAATCAAGCCCGGTTTTAAATTCTATCTCAGCAACGCGGGAAAAATTGGCAAGATATATGTATCCAATATCCTTTGCCACCATACCATAATAGGGAACTGCCTCAAGTTTTATCACCGCACGGGTAATTTCAACATTGAAAGGCTCTGGAATTCCTTCGCGCTGGATTGTTAATAAAACCTTTGTTCCTGGAGTTCCGCGAATCTGCTTTACCACAATATCCACACTCTTTCCTTTCGTCGGAACGCTGTCAACCATCATAATGTGGTCTCCCGGTATAAGCCCGGCACGATATGCAGGTGTCCCTTCAATCGGTGAAATGACGATTATTTTGTCTTCTCTGTTGCCAATCTGGGCACCAATCCCTCCGAACTCGCCTTCAGTTGTCACACGCAATTGCTCATATTCTTCTTTTGTAAGATACTGGGTATGGGGATCCTTCAATGAATTGAGCATTCCGTTTATCGCCCCCTTTATAAGGGAATCAATATTTACCTTATCTACATAATTGTCCTCAACATCTTTAAGAATCTTATTAAAAATTCTTAACGATGTATATGCATCTGACCTTGCCCACATCCATTGCGTTATTATTACTCCAAATACTAAAGAAATTAAGATTATGGGAATAAATATTTTTTTCTTCATATTTTAAACCCCTTTCTTACCAACAAGTTTTTTACATAATCAAGCACTTCTTTTTTCAGTTCATCAACACTTTTTTTACCATCAAGGATTTTTATGCGCTTCCTGGCACGGCGTGCAAGTTGTAAATAACCATTTCTCACTTCATCGTGATAAAACAAACTCTCTTTTTCCATACGGTCAACACACTTTCCTCTTGCCTGTCCGACAGGAACATCAATATCAACAAGGAATGTCAAATCCGGTTTTAATCCTGCACTTGCAAAACGGTTGAAAATAGAAATCAATCTTTTGGGCAATTTACGTGCAAAGATCTGATAGGCATAGGTGGAATCAGCAAATCTATCTGATATCACAATCTTTTTTTCTCCTAAAGCAGGAATAATCTTTTCATAAACCAATTGGCTCCTTGCGGCAAGGAATAAAAGGACTTCACACTTAGGATGTATTGAATTCTCTGGATTAAGAAGAATCTCTCTTATCTTTTCACCAATATTTGTAGTGCCCGGGTCACGAACAAGAATACAGACGAAGCCATTCTGTTCAAACCACTCGGCGAGTGCTTGAGCCTGTGTTGTTTTACCAGAACCTTCAATCCCTTCAAATGTGATGAAAAGACCTCTTTTGGGCATTAGTGATTATTGATAATTAAACTGCTCATCCACAAGAATTGATTTATTTGTTTTTTTTCTTAGCAGTTTCTTTTTTGGGATGTTTTTTTCCATATTTTTTTATAAATCCTTCGGTCTTTTCACGGCAGATATAATCAGGAAACTGAACTGGCGGAGATTTAAAGAAATAGCTTGAAGGTTCAATGATTGCACCGCTCAATTTATTATCAAGTGCCAGTTTCGCACACCTTATGGCATCAATCACAACACCTGCGGAATTTGGTGAATCCCAGACCTCAAGTTTCAATTCAATATTTAGTGGAACATCGCCAAAGGTCTTGCCTTCTAATCTCATATATGCCCATTTTCTATCTGTGAGCCAGGCAATATAATCAGAAGGTCCGATATAAATATTTTCGTCTCCTATGTTATATTTTAAGAGAGAAGTCACTGCCTGGGTCTTAGAAATCTTCTTTGATTGGAGTCTTGAACGTTCAAGCATATTTAAGAAATCTGTATTTCCACCGACATTTAACTGTGATGTCCTTTCTAATTTTACACCCCTATCATTAAACAGATTTACTAGAACCCGATGAACAATTGTTGCACCGACCTGGGATTTTATGTCATCCCCCAAGACCGGCAACCCCTTTTCAATAAATCGTTTCTGCCAATATTTCTGGCTGGCGATAAATACTGGAATGCAGTTTATAAATGCGCAGCCTGCTGCAAGGACCTGTTCAACATACCATTTTGTCGCCTCTTCACTGCCCACCGGAAGAAAATTTATCACCACATCGGTTCTCGTCTCTTTTAATAATCTTACTATATCTGCGGTTGGACCCGGTGCCTTTTCAATAATCTGGGATAAATAATAACCCAATCCATCATGAGTCATACCCCTCACTACTGGCACATTTAATTTTGGAACCGAACAGAATTTATAGGTATTATTCGGTTTAGTGAATATTGCATCTGCAAGGTCCTTACCGACTTTGTTTTTATCTATATCAATGCCCAGCGTAAACTCTATATCCCCAATATGATAACCACCAAGTCTGGTATGCATAATACCAGGAACGAACTCATCTTCATGGGCATTACGATAATAATAGATGCCCTGAACCAAACTCGACGCGCAATTACCAACACCGATTATCGCCACTCTAATCTTGCCCATCAAACCTCCTTACCTGTAAATTTTACACTTTTTTGGATAAAAGTCAATATTGCTTCTCGGAAGTTATCTTACATCATTGCCGCTCCTATTGCACCAACAAATTGTGGGTCTTTTGGGATTATGGTATCTGGATAATATCTCCTTAATGCCTTTACCAATCCCGGATTCAGTGCCCCACCACCACAAAACAATAAAGGTTCTTCAATCCCGACCTGCCCAGCAATGCCGTTTATTCTACGGATTAACGAATCACAGATACCAAAGATAATATCTTCAAGTTTTTTGCCTTCTTGAACCAGGCTCAAGATCTCGGTCTCAGCCATTACCACACAGAGCGAATCAATTGTTTCTGGTTTCTCTGATTTTAATGCCCAGGCACCAAATTCATCAAGTTGGAGATTAAGTGATTGGGCAATTTTTTCAATAAAATTTCCGGTACCAGCAGCACAACGGTCATTCATTACAAATTTAACTACCTTTCCATTTTTTACTCTTATCACCTTGCTATCCTGGCCACCGATATCTATTATCGTTTTAATTTCAGGATTAAAAAATGTTGCGCCCCGGGCGAATGCGGATACCTCAGTGATAGTCTTATATGCATCTTCGACCAGATCCCTTCCATATCCAGTAGCAATAATCTTATCAAACCCACTAAGTTGATTTTTTATCTCACTTATTGCCTGTTTTGGCTTGAATGCAGTTTTAACAACTGATTTTTTTATTACCTGTTCCTCAAAAAGCACACCCTTTGTATATATTGAACCAACATCTATGCCCAGTACCATCCTTTCTCCTTTGCTGCCTTTATGAATGCCAATACATTCTCTCTTTTCGCATTAATTGGTACTTCACAGCCGGTTGATGCAATATAACCCTTGCGGGCAAATTTAAGTTGCTCAACCATAATTGCGGTGGTCTTATAGATTTCTTCCGGCTCTGAAAATAAAAACGATGATGTTTCAAAATTACCAATCAATCGCATTTTATTTGATAACTTCTCCATTGCCTTAATCATACTTACACGATCAAGACTTATTAAATCGGCATTGGTATATAACAGATTATCAATAATCGGTGTGGTATCACCACAAATATGTAATATCACATCAAAATCATATCTATGTAGATAATCAATCAATCTCTGTTCATAGAGCAAAGCAATTTCTTTATAAACTCCAGGGCTTATCACACTTCCCGAAGCAAGTGGATCAACGATGATGGGTAATGCACCAGCATTTATTATTTCAAAGCAGAATTTTATTGTTACCTCAAAGACAGCCTCAAGAATTATTTTTAGCTCTTCAGGGTTTTTTAATGTATAAATCAAAAATTTTTCAGGTGACAATACATGCATACCCGTGGTAAACGGAGCAGGTACATAGGCAAGGATTGGCACAATATCACCGAGAGAATTATACGCATATTTTATTGCCTCAAGATAGACGGGTAGTCTGCCTTCTTTTTTGGGATTAGGGATTCTAATTTTGTCATTAAGAGTATTTTTTAATGCGGGATTTTTTAATACCGGTAAGTCATAATCAGGATAATAGAATTCTGAACCCATGGCTTCGGCAATTATTCCTACCTCAGAAAATATTGATATTGCATCATGCTGGTATAATTCGTATGCTATTATCTGTGCCTTAGCCATCTTTTCTCCATTTGTGTAGTATCTTTTTAACTTTATTCCCGATACGGTTGCGGCGTGGGATGTAATTAAAGGAATCACCGGACAACGGTCAGGTTTTTCATCAATCACCAGCATGCTAAATCGTTCACGAGGAGTTAATATATCTTTCATCTTATTGTTTCTACAAATGCTTCAATACGAGTTCTTATCTGCTGGGTAATACCAAAAGGTGCTGGCACATCAATTGAGAGTACTGGCACATCATCAAGTAGTTTTTCTATTATCCTTGTCTCCATTGCACAGTGAGATGCGCCAAGCATATTTGTTATAAGAACCCCTTTGATAAGTTTTTTTGCAATCTTTTGTTTAATATTATTCACTCTCTCTTCTGTAGAACCAATAAGAGAAGCATTTATGAAAGACCTTGCGAGTGCACGAAATGGTTCTATGTTTTCTTCAATCTCGACCATTGCCTGATTTATTACATACTCAGTTTCTACAATCCGACATCCAAGGTCTTCAACAATATTTAAAAGATATGGATCTGCACTCGGTGTTACCCAGGCAATGGGAATCGAATCTTTACTCAGCACGCCGATTCCTTTTTCTACGCGTTTTTTAACCATATTGTGTATCATCTGCACAATCTCCAGCCATTCATCAAAATCAGCATAGCCATATAAATTGCCAAACTCAATAGTCATTAATTCCAGTGCTGGTAGCGGTGCAATATCGGCCTCGGAATTCATTTTCTTTATTTCCGCTACGAGATTACGCAACCTGTTTACCTTCTTTATAGTTTCAATAAAACGATGTGGATTATTTACACCCGTCAATTTAAATAATAACTGCCAGATTTTATGGTATTCTCTTACTAAATATTCTTCCAATTTTTTAATATAAACCAATCCATTTTTTGTCTTCTCCAAATCCTGTTGTTTTGGCCTGGTGAGCAAAAATTCAAAAGACTTTCGATAAGGAATTTCTATCCACATTATTTCATAGCCCATATCCGCTACATTTTGCATTACACAGGAATAGTCATCACATGAAGCACCGGTCGAAGCAATGATTAAATCGGGCTTTGGAAAATAAGATTTTTTATAAAATGCAGAGGCAACCACCCGAGAAAAACAGGTGGCTTCTGGCAAGCCAAGTTTGCTTGCAGTATCAAGCAAATCTGTAGATTCTTTAAAAAATGGGGTCCACCAGAGGCACTCAGGATAAAATGGCACACAATCCGGGAAGGATAGTACTAATACGGGCACCGTTCCTAAGTCACCCATTGTTGCAATAACTTTTTTATTGATCTGACGCGCCCTGAAAAGCCTTTCCGTTTCATTAAAGACAAATCCCCACATTCTCAGGGCTTCGAATGAGTTATCAAATTTTAATCTTTTGAGCTCTCTCGCACCATAGACCATAAATGTTGCTGGTGGTGAAAGATATATTCCCCACTCGTTATTATTGTAATATTTATACTTTTTAATAATTTCAAGAGGAATTTTTTCAAATTGATTAGACCAAGCATTCAACCCAATCTTTTTAGGGATAAATTCTTTTGCTTTTTTCATACAATTCCACCCCGATATGATGCAAGAACTTCTATAAATGCATCAATTCTCACCTTCAACTGACTGATATTCTGTAGCGAAAAATCACTCTTTAATTTCAGAATTGGAAGTGAAAATTTTTTTTCCATTTTTGCAATTTCAAAATCAAAATTATCACAGTAATCAAGCAAAAATGCAATAATGCCTGTGCTCTTTGTATCTTTTAAGTCCTTTTCCACCCATTCATAATATCCTTTATTCGGCCTTTTAAAAATACATGGTGGCTGGTTGAAATATGCCTGTTTTAAACCTTCAATCGTTTTCTCTATAACATCTATATATAAATTCCGTGATAATCCGCAATTAAAATCACCGCAGATACGTAATCTTTTTTCAATCAATTCAATTATTGGACCTGACTCATAGGAAACAGGACTGCCCACTAAATAAACACGCGGTTTATAAGACATTTCTTCAGGAATGTCTGCTTTAACATCTGAAAAATCCCCCTGAAGATAATGGGTCATCATTTTTTGGAATGTGGATGTGGAAAGTACAGACGGATTTGCACGACGCCGGGCATCCATCTGATATAATTTACTTCTTGTTTTTGCCAATCTCTCACACGTCTGTTGAATCAAACTTTTGTCAAATTTATGATGGGAAAATTGTTCTAATTCTTTAATCAACATATCAATTTCATTGCTGAAGATTTCAAAATTATTGGTACGGGGATTATTAAATATGTAAACTGGTATACTGGTTGTAAATTTTATCGCCTCAATCATTCTCCTTGACATATCGCATCCTGTTGAACCAATGATGCAGGCAAATCTTTTTTGATTTTCAATAACAAATCCAATATTTGATTTCACCATTGGACACGCATCAACACGGACAATGTGTTCTCCTTTTTGGGAAAGATAAATATCCCCATGTAATAAACGATAAGGTCTAAATCCCGTTGCTGATAAAAGTTCTACTGGAATATAAGAACAGGAATATCCGATCAGTTCCATCGTTTCAATACCAACCCATCAACAAATCTTTTCTGAAAATCTTTTTGCATAGCAAGTTCAAGGTGCGTAGCTCTCTTTCTTATCCGCTCTATATCCTCAGGTCCTATCTCCTTCAACAAAAATTTTATTGCCCCGAGTATGGGAAGGTCATTTTTAAATAAGATATTCTTTATATCCGATGGAATGATGCCTATTTCTTTTAATGCCTCAGGATTTAAATGGGAGCCAAACTCACCCGTAATGACCGCTGTTTCTATTCTTGAAGAACGGATACCAACATAATCAAGCAAGAATTTTATACCGGTGTGAATGGCACCAATAGCGAGTTGTAATCTTCTGATGTCCATCTGCTCTATCTTAAACTCATTCACTTGAATTTCTTCTCTTAACATTCCGTATTCTGTAAGCCATTTTTTTTTCAAAAGTATTGCAAGCAAATCGATATATCCTGATGCACAGAACCCAATCGGTGGTTTGTTATCAATTGTATGGAGTTTAAATCCTTTCTTATATCCAACTTTTTCAATCGCACCAGGAATGGCAAGGCTACCACAGGTGAGTCCTACTCCTTCAAATGCTGGACCTGCAGCAGTTGATACCGCGTAAATCTTTTTATCGGCAATAAGGGCAATTTCCCCATTCGTTCCAAGATCAATGTAGAGCGCCGGTTTTTTATTTGAATATAGACCACTGGCAATAATTCCTGCGATTGTATCACCACCAACAAATCCACCAATACATCCAAATACATAGCCAGGTGGATTTTTTATGTAAATGCCACTTTTAAAATTCCCCTCAAAAGGGTAATGAGCAAAGTTCTTTACGGGTTCACCAAGATAAAATGATAACATTACCGGGTTGCCAACAATCGTTGTGAATTGGGGTTTTGAAAACTTTAATTCAGATTTTAGTTCTTTTATCCCTCTGAGTAAGGCGTTTCTTAACACTTTGTAATTCCCAGAAATAGCAAAACCAATCCTGGTAATAACATCACCACCCCAAGACTGCTGGGGATTCAATACCTTTGCCATCCTGATAATTTCTCCATTACTAAAGTCAACAAGACCACCCTTGATTATAGTTGTTCCAATGTCAATTGCCAGTCCAACATTATCTAACTTATTTTTCTGTCTAACAATTTTTCTTTTTGGTAAGGATATTTCCAAAACTTCTGGAAATGCATCGGTTTTAATTCTGCAGGCAAGGCGATATCCTTTTCTCAACAAATTTTTGGAGATCAGCACACTCTCAATCTCATCCGGCGGATTGATTTTTCCCTTTATCTGCACCCGACACCTTCCACACCTTCCTTTACCACCACAGTTTGCATCAATAAATATACCTTTTTTTTGTAGTACTGCTAATAAAGTATCAATTTTCATGTTGTCTTGCAATATCAACCATTGTCTTTATGTTTTCAACTGGTGTATTCACCGCAACATCACAGGATGTTGAAAGAATAAGAAATTTTTCTTTTAGTGCAAGTTCTATTTCTTTTTTAATTTTCTCTCTATCCCCATTGAGCAGGGTTATCGTTGAAACTCCACCCATTTTTAAGGTCTTGGTTTTCAATGTAACATCTTCTATGCTCAATATGTCAGCACCTGATTTATCTAAAAATTCAGTTATTGGCTTTGTATCACCACAGATATGCACTCCTGTAATCATTCCTGCGGATTTTATTTTTTTAATTAATATTTTGAGTGGTTCATACGCAAATTTTTTGAATATAACTGGTGATACGACACTTGCTGACGCAAGTGGGTCGCCGATAAAAATATGAACCGGAATTTGCAAAAGTCTATCAAGATATTCAATCTGGAAATCCAGTGCCATTTTTATAATTGATTTTGCGGTTGTTTCATTATTTAAAAGAATCTTCAAAAAATCTTCTGTGCCATAAATAAAACAGGCAAGGGTAAAAGGTCCTTTGATTGATACAAAGACTGGAACATCAAGATTTTTTCTTAGTATTTTAGCAGCGTTGACTATCTCTTCTGTCCTATCCCTGGAGTTAAGGCGTGAGCCTTTTATCTCTTTACAGTTAAGGCGTAAGCCTTTTATAAAATCCTTACGGATTAACTCCGAATTGCCGACTATTTTGGGGTAAGGATTATATTCCAGTTCTACCCCCATTGCTTCTGCTTCCACATAGGGATCAGTAAAGACCAGCACCATATCGTATCCATAAAGATTATATCCATACTCAATCACTTCGGCAAGTATTTTGCCATCATTTGCCACATTTTTGAACTTTTGTTTCAATAGATTGACACAGTGGTCAGCACAGACCATTGGAAATACAGCAAATCTTCGTTTTCTACGGATGACTTCTTCAATCCTGTTCATACGCAATCTTCTATATAACTCTATCCCTAAAATTAAGGCGTAAGCCTTTTATAAAATCCTTGCGGATTAACTCCATAAAAATTTTTCAATCATCACAGCCTATTGTAAAATTAATAATAGGGAAATCTCGAAACATCGTTTCAATCCATTCTATTCCTTTATTCTTTTTCCAAAAATTGTAACTGGAAAACTCATAATGCTCCATATTATTAACCACCATATGTTTTATTGGATTTTGATGGATATAATTAAAATGCATCCACAAATCTTTTTCAGAGCGAATAAATTTATCCCAATAATTCTGCCAGATTTTACGGCCTTGCTTATTTTCAAGTTTGTTTATCTCATAAGAAAATCCTGTATGAACCTTAGAAATTATTACTGGCAAATCAGTTCCTCTGTAAGATTTGCATAATAAATGATAATGGTTATTCAAAATCACCCAGGCATAAAGTTTGTATCCAAATTTCTCAAACCAAAATTTTATTTTCTTGAAAAGTAAATTCTTCTTATCCCTTGTTTTTAACAAAGGCACATTTTTATAAGTATGACTTGTAATGAAATAGTAAGTGTTATCCTGATATAAATGTAATGGCTGATGTCTTTTCTGTTTCATAAAACTCTTACGAGTTAACTCCTTTTCTCTGGAGTTAAGGCGTAAGCCTTTTATCTTTTTACAGTTAAGGCGTAAGCCTTTTATAAAATCCTTACGGATTAACTCCATAATAATGCTTTGTGTTCCTACGCATTAGTTCCCAAAATTTTGTCCACCAGTTTCATTGCACTTGCTGCATCTTCAGCATACCCATCAGCACCGATTTTGTCTGCATATTCTTGATTTATTGGTGCCCCACCAATTATTACCTTCACATTTTTTCGTAATTTCTTCTTGTTTAATAATTTAATTACTGTCTCCATTTGTATCATCGTCGTTGTCATTAAAGACGAAAGGGCAAGTATCTGAGGATTTTCCTGGGCAACCGTTTCAATAAATTTTTCATTTGGCACATCCTTGCCTAAATCAATTATTTCATAACCACTTGCCTCAAGCATTACCTTTACGATATTCTTCCCTATATCATGTATGTCGCCCTGGACAACACCGATGATAATTTTACCCTTTTTTACTATATCACTTTGCACGAGTAGTGGTTTAATTAATTCAAACCCTGCATAAAAAGCCTCCGATGCAAGCAGGACTTCAGGCACATAATATTCTTTTATCTCAAAGAGTCTGCCTACCTCTTTCATACCAGGAATAAGCCCCTGTTCTAAAATTTCTTTTGGGACCACACCTTTATTCAAAAATTCTTTGACCAATTCTTTAACCTTTTTCTCTTCAAATCCCACAACTGACTTTTTAATCAAAACAAAATCCAATCTGCCTCCTTGTCTAAATATTTTATCCAGGAATTGATTGTTGGCAATAGATAAAAAAAAGGCGTTTTTTTCTACATCATCTACAATATATCAAAAGGTTGCCTGTTCTTTTTTATCTTTTATATTGGCGAATCCGATGATCAAGAGAATAAAAATTGAAACAATAACCCCAATCATTGCTGAAGTAGGAACACCCTTCGGGGATGCTACAATAGAAAAATTGTGTCCAATAGCAAATCCAAGAAACATTCCAATAATTGCAATCAATGAATCAAGGTTTCCTCTGCTTGCCATAATTGTCTGTTTAAAAGGACATCCACCGAGCATTATTGACCCTAATCCAATTACAAACATAGAAAGTAGATTCCATAAATTTGCACTATGAGCAATGGGATGGGCACCCGGTTTGAACTGGTCAAATGCAAGATTTGCAATAAAGGCAATTATCAGAAAGGCAATCGTTCCCTGGACCCTGTGAAAACTTTTTATCATAACCAGATCAAGTGTCCCACCAAGTGAGCAAAATGAAGACCATTGACCAAGGATTCCTAAGATAATGCCTGCACCGAGCGAAATCAGAATTGGTGCATGGGCAGTATGCTTTTTATTAACTCCAGTAGGGTCAAAAATCAATAGAATTAATAATATTATACCAATCAAGGGTGTTAACCAGGCTAAAATTTTTCCGTTTTTCGCCTCTAATGACCTTCCCATAGACAATCCACTTTTAACAAAGTAATTAAACACCAAAACTGCGATAATGACACCCAATAAACCAAAGAGGGCTGTCCAGTCACCTCCTGAAATCCTTCCAAACATTCTTATCGGGCATCCCAAAAATATTAAGGCATTATATCCAACAAGGATACCAATTACAAATCTCAATATCGGTTTTGCACCCCAGGTAGCACGCATTTGTTTTGTAAAAAATGCAAAAATCGTTGCCCCTAAAATAAAACCGATTATCTCAGGTCTTATATAACTTACCGCAGTAATCTTATGCAAACCTATCGCACCCGCGATATCACGATAAAAACATAAAACACAAATCCCCATATTTGCAGGGTTCCCCATTTTTATTAAATATGCAAAGAGTAAGCCCATTACTCCACCGGTTATTATCAATCCCGGGGAAATCAATATTTTCTTGTCTTGATTAGACATCATAATCTCCTTTCACCCTCACCTTAATCCTCTTTTGTGCAGGTTGAGACAAAGGTGGGAGCCGTATATTTTTCTCTTTGAAGATATATATTAATCATTTTGGTATCAAGTAATTCAACTCAATACCCATAGTATTCGCCCAGATATTTGTATTGCTTTTCAGAAAGGTATTATATAGACTCACTGACAGATTTTTGAATCTTCCTTCTTTTGATAACTGTTTACGCATAATTCTGAGTTCAAGACTTGCTGAATAGTAACGGGTTGTCAATGTATCTCTTGCAGGTTTGGAATAAGAACGTACTCGTATCCATAAGAAATCATTTTTTGCAAGTTGCTGGGCAAATTGGGACCAGATTGTATATGATACTGAACCCGCAAAATTATTAAACTGCCGATAACCGATTTGCATGGCATTTTTTTCGGTTATTCGGTGTGCAATGAAAGGTTCAAATGAATTTGTCCAGTTTATCTGTTCATCATTTGCAGCAAAATTTGGAAAGATAAAACTATTTTTTAGCATCAAATATGTGCGCGGAGTAATAATCTGCTGCCATCGCAAAATCACTGAATGATTAAGATTTCCATTGTTTAAAATTAGCGCATAAGTGGGTTCAAACATTGATGCAAGCCCAATGTTAATGCGGACACCGAAGATGCCGGAATGGCTTTCGCGGTTGTTCAAGGAATGGAGATATTCATAGAAAAAATAAGGGAAGACCTGTGGGGAAGTTGCATATCCTACACCAAATTTTATCCGATGGTCAAATTCATAGGTTATTGGCTCGATAAATCGGCGATATGAATTTTCTCGCAGTGTGTATTCACGAAGCTCGTATCTGAAAACACAGACATCTTTTGGTGTAAATCTTTTTCGCAAACGAAACATAGTTTTATGCGTTGGTATTAAAAAGTCAGCAGTGTCAGGCTCGTCTTCTTCGGGTACGGGATTATTACAAATTCCGAATTGGTAATTAAAATCAACGCGCGCTTTCAAGGTGGGGTCAAGAGTTGGTCCAGCAGTAAAGACCAGAGACAGGGGCATGACTAACAACAGGAAAGTAAGAAAAATTCTTTTATGGAGCATAATTCATCTCCTCTCAGAACTCTGAGCAACTAACCCTAAGGTCAAGTCGGGCAGCCAGAATGGGTTCCACCTTCGGTTGCGGTCTCTTCAGCACGTATAAAATCAACATCCTTATCTTCATCAACAAACATCATATCACCTTTGGTCAAAGGAGAAGGCTTTTTAAACACAGACGAACAGGAAAGGACGACAAAAACAAATATAAGAATCAAAAGCAATATTATTTTCTTAATAATACGCACTCTATTCAGCAAGTTTGAATGTAACTATTACCAATGTAGAATCTGCAGGAAGAAGATTTGCATTCGGTCTGTATGTATATACCCACTGATTTTTTTCACCCCAGTTATATGTAGTATTACTTGTAATACTTATATTGCAGGCATTATAACACATTATGCAACCCATATTGGTGTCAATTGCCCGTTGTTTTCCGTTATGCATCCTAATTTGAAAGCCCCGATTAAGACTATCTTTCACAAGTTCATTCAGAGTATAGGATTTAGGTGCCCCATCCCAGCGAAATGTTAATTCAAATTTACTACCAGTAGCAACTGCGGCACTATCAGGATTATCACCAATATCTATCCCCGGACTAGCACCAATATCAATTAAGGCATCAAAGAAATCAGCATGGTGGCAATATGCCTGAAAAAGTGCCTTTGGCGCCTTAATCCCGTTTTGATAGACAATACAATTGTGTAAAGAGACAGAATCATCACACCAGACACGGTTCAATCTGGTAGCAATCCTTACTTCTTTGTTTTTAACATCAACGACAATCGGTGTTTGAGGAGTTGGATCAGTAATTTCTTCCTTTTTTGAGCAAAGGACAAAAGTTAGGATAAAACTGGCAAGTATTATAGATATTTTTTTATTAAACATCGGTCCTCCTTTTCAATTTCTTTTATACAAATAATTCAAATACCTCAGCATGAGTTCATTCTTATTATTAAGGGTATCACTCAATGCACCAAATATTACTGCAGAACATATTGCCCGATAGTTACCTGAGCTCCCTGTCCAGCAAACAACCCGCGCAAGGCTATCCTGTGATTTAAATAAAGTGACTCCACCCTGTGGGATTAGATAGTCTACAAAATTATCCGGTTCTTTCATATATAAATAGTTATAAAAAAGATTTTCCACTATCGTAGATGATTGTCCAACAACAACATTTACATTACCACTGTCCTTTGGCAAACCACCACCACCTAATACACAACCAAATTTCATAACCAGCTGTGTTGTATCATTATGTGCCACAAAATCACATCCTTCAATGTATAATCCCTTGCCCGAATCAAGAAATTCTGTTAACCTTTGTCGCTCAGCCTGAGCGATGATTGCAAAATCCCCTCAACACCTTTCCCAGCCAATGGTAACAAAACCAATCCTATATGAACTCAAATCCGGCGGCAAAAATGTGAGCCGGTCATAACTATAACCGTTAGCAGTTAAGATTCGTTCTATCCAGTATGCACAATCAACTGAATCATTGATTGTGGAATCATAGAATTTATCCAGTCTATCAAAAAGCCAAATAAATATCTCGGTATTGTCAAGATTGTTAAAGACAGTTACTTCAACTGTATCAGAAAATCCTTCGTTTTCTTCAAGGTCATACGCACGGGCAAAAATTTTGTGAACAGAATTATCTGGATGGTTACGGGTATTCCAGTTATATGTGCAGAATGAATCATTAGCGGTTTGAATAATCTGATTATTTAAGAATATCTCTATTTTGGATATCCCCTGATTATCATTAGCCTTTGCGGATATCTCAACTATATTGCAAACAACTTTGGATTCGGGATTTAAAACTTCAACAACTGGTGGTTCCTGGTCCTTTGACTTACAAAAACAGCAGAAAATAGTAACGACGGAAATTAGAACCAAAAGTCTATTTTTTTGTAAATTCTTCATTATATTTTTTATTTCCAGTCGGGAGCGGACAGAATTCCGCTCCCGACACTATAATATTTCCTTATTGCACCTTCCTGAATATCACCACCGCATGCGCTCCATCAGCAGGCCATTTTTCCTTAATTGGTCGGAATGGCCATTTTACAGGAGTGTAGTAATATTCTTTTGCTGTGTAAGATGGGTTACTGGTAATGGAAGTCTTACAGGTTGTATAACAATAGATACAGCCCTTATTTGTAGACACCGCACGGGTATAACTATTATGCATTCTGCACTTGAACTCTCTGCCTAAAGAATCTTCAACAAGGTCGTTAATATCATATATCGTAGTATCACCTTCAAATTGCACAAGAAGTTTAAATTCAGTTCCAGTCAGGACTGCATTTGTGTCAGGTGGATCTCCGATATCAACTCCTGGATCAGCACCAATGGCGATAAGCGCATCATAAAAATCTGCATGGTGGGCATGGGAAACCAGCACTGCTTTTCCTGCATTGGAACCATATTTTGAGACAATGCAGTTATGTTTTGCAGTT
This sequence comes from uncultured bacterium, assembly GCA_964559225.1. Lineage (GTDB taxonomy): Bacteria > Hydrothermota > Tepidihabitantia > SM23-42 > JAOAFX01 > JAOAFX01. Next base: position 21,870 of record CAZLGA010000029.1, read on the forward strand.
GAATCATCAATCCACATCCTCTTTACAACACAGGAAATTTTTACTTCGTCTTTAGCGGTATCAATAACCACCGGATTCAAGGGTGTTGGATTTATCTCTTCTACCTCCTCTTCTTCCTTTTTACAGAAGACGGTAAGAAGAGCAATCACTATACAACCTATGGTTATGAGTGTTTTTAGTTGTTTCATGTTACCTCCTTTTTATGGTTTCTGTCCTATAAACAAGCCGCTGCCGACCTGATGATTATGCGCGGCTTTGCGCCAGATGGTGACAAGATTTTCCGCGAAACTATAAAGATCTGGTCCAAAATTCTTTAGAATATCAGGCTTCATTTTTACTGTCACCATTTCATAATACTGGTCAAAGTGTCGGGCAAACGCCTCGGTATTGTCAATCGCCTCAAGAACCTTGAATCCAACTTTCTTCATTAGTTCCTGATAGCCTTCAAATGATTCCATATATGGAAATGCCATTGAATCATAGAGTGGCTCAAGTTCTTTTGGCGTGATATTACCCGTAATAATCCAGTCAGTAAATCCAATCTTGCCACCCGGTTTTAATACCCGATATGCTTCACGCAATAACCTTTCTTTGTCCGTTACATAACACCAGGCTTCCTGTCCCCAGACAACATCAATGGTTCCTGATTTGAAAGGTAGGTCCATTACATTCCCTTCGTAGTATTCAATCATATGGTCAAGTTTTGCAGCCTTAGTCCTCTCTATCGCCTTCTGTAGCATCGTCTTTGTTGCATCAACCCCCTTCACATAGACACTATATTTACTTGCAAGATGCCTTGCTGGTGCACCAAGTGCACTACACAGGTCAGCAACGACCATTCCTGGTTTTAAACCCAGTTTTTGTGCCAAGACATCGGTTGCCTCAGGTCCACCTGAGTGAATCTGCTCACCCATTACTGCTTCCCAGAGCAGACCACCCGGACCATCATACACATCCTGGACATCTTTAATTGTATAGTCTTTCTTGTAGATTTCCATATAACCCCCTTTCATCCTTTTGCAACATCAAATACCTCTGTACCTTCAAGAGGTTGAGGTGCTATAATTTTTATTTCTTCAGCGGTTGGAGGTTTTCCAACCAGGGAACCAATAATCAAACCGAGGATTGAACCCATAAGCCCAATAATGATGTAACCCAGATATGTATCGGCAAGCCATTTTGGCGCATAATTGTGTTTCCAGATATGGTATTCTAAGATGTAAAATGCAACATTACCGACAAATCCAAGTATGGAGCTTAATACTACTCCTAAACGATTTGCTTTCTTCCAGAAGATAGCGAAGGCCGGGATTGCAATTGATGCAGTAAGAACCCCTGATGACAGTATATAAACATCCATTAAAGAGGTAGCATTAATAGCATAGATAAGAGCAAGTCCGATTGCAACTACTGCCAATATTCTTGACCATTGAGCAATCTTTGCGCGCGAAAGTCCCCTCATAAGATTTGGTTGGATTACGTCATAAGTAAGGTGAAGTGCAATCACATTAGCAAAGGTATCTACTGTTGACATCTGTGCAGAAAGCAATCCAACGAACATGAGAATCTGCGCCCAGAATGGGAAATATTGCAAAATGATTGCTGATATTATCCCTGTTGCATCAGCGCCTATGGCAGTACTGCTGGATTCTAATCCGGGTGGGAAAAGAATAAGAGCACAAAATGCAATTACTGTGGGAATTACAATTACAAAGACGCTAATCAAGACAAGCGCAAACCAAGCGCCCTTCTTTGCTTCCTTTAAACTATTTGCTCCCTGGATTCTCAATAATAGATCCTGTTCAATCATCCAGCCCGGAAGGTATGCAAATAAAAGAATAATAGGCATTGCAATGCCACAAGCAAAGAGATTAAACATTGTGCCTGTCCCATAATAAGGAGTAGGCGTGCTCCTCAAGGCGCTGATAATATCCCCATTCGTAATTGAAGAAGCTATCTTAACACTTATTATCCCTAAAACTGCTATAAATATCGCCATGAATATGAACTGCACGAAATCAGTAAGAACTACTGCTCTGAAGCCGCCAAAATATGTGTATATCATTATTGGAATTACAACAATAGTCATTGTCATTACCGGAGTTATCTTCAAAAAAGGTGCACCCAGATGTCCAACCATAAACAACTCAGCACCAGTCCATGAGGTAAAAACAAAGATTGAACATAATCCAATTATTAAGCGCGTGGAACCACCAAATCTCTTTTGAATACCTTCAGGTAGAGAGATTGCAGGTAGCCTCCGTACATAAGGCACCATCCAGATTATTATAAAACATAATATGAACCAGGGTAATGGCAATATCCAGATTCCTGATAAGCCCATCTGATATATCATGGACATTCCGTATCCCAGCCAGCCTAACATTAGCCAACCTGCGGTCAAAGATATTGCTAAACGCCAGCCCGGAAACCGTCTGCTTGCAATCCAGAAATCAAGGATTTGTTGGGTCGCATTATCTTTGTGGATTTTACACCATATTACATAGCCAATGATGATTACAAACAAAAAGTATGCTATTGCCGCTAACCAAAAGAACATCGTTGTCGGCATTATTCCCTCCCCAATGAATATACAATGCTCAATCCAATCCCACCATGTAAATTCTGAACATCTGCATATGTCTCTATGTAGTCTTTAAGTTCGGAATCAATGATTAAAGATAGATTTATGTCTCCTGTAATGGTTAGGAATTTTGATAGACTACCAGGTGGTAAAAAATTCAGTCTTAATGTTGCACCAAAATCAGTTAAACAGGTCTTATTCAGTCCGTAGTAGTAGGCATTATGTTTACCATCTGCTAAACCGCCTGAAAACATAAACGTTGCACCAAGTGGACCAAAAGTGAACCCTTTTGAAACAGATGGAGAAATATAGAACCCGTTTGCCTCAATTATGTCATAATTTAAAGTCAGGAGTCCTTGAACAAATTTCATATTACCACCGATTTTAAGATAGAACTCACCTGTTGTTGGAAATGCGGAACCATAAGCAGAATTAGGATAAGTGTAAAGTGCAAAACCAATTGTGGGTGTAATAGGACCGATAACACGCGTATAATCAAGGAAGAACGCCAAGTCAGTAATCTGCAGTTGTTTTTGCTTTATATCGGTCAAGTCAAAGGATCCCCAGGTACAGAATGCAATCCCATTCCAGTTTATCCAAAAGTCGGGCCAAAGCACGGGTTCGGTGTTAAACACTGCTCCGCGCCAGACATATTTATTTCTTATTTGCAAATCTACTCCGGTCATGGGCAGAACTGCAGAACTACCTAACCCTGCCAATACCAGCATGAGAGCGCCTGTGTTAAGGTATTTTGTATGTCTCATCTTTATCTCCTTTTTTTATTTTTCATTAATTTAAGATTGTTTGACGCAATAATCGCCGCACCAAGTGCGCCGATTATCTGAGGTTCCTCAGGGACCAATACATTGC
>CAZLGA010000030.1:0-25020 GCA_964559225.1 uncultured bacterium
TCCAAGCCTGTAAGTATAACTAATATTCATGTCCAAGTCAAATGGGGAGCATTCCTATGTCATTTGCCATGGAATGCCTCGGGGTTGCGGTTGTTGATAATAAAATCTATGCGATTGGGGGTTATTCAAACGGTAATTATCACGGGACAAATGAAATGTATGACCCATCTTTGAACCAGTGGTTTACGAGGGAATCAATGCCTACCCCAAGGGCATGGGTTGGGGTTGGTATTGTCAATGGTAAAATTTATGTCATTGGTGGTGCTAATGCAAGTGGGTATCTCTCAATCGTTGAGGTATACGACCCAGCAACGAATACCTGGGAGACAAAGGCTAATATGTCTATAAAAAGGGGTGGACTTGGGGTCGGGGTGGCTAATGGTAAGATATATGCAATCGGTGGATTTGATGGCAAAAATTTTCTCTCTATCAATGAAGAATATGACCCGAATTCAGATACCTGGATTACAAAACCCGCGATGCCTACTCCAAGACGGGGACTGGCAATCGGTGTAGTGGATAATAAAATCTATGCTATAGGTGGAATATCGGTCTTTGGTAATTATCGTTCAGAAAATGAAGAATACACCCCATGATAATTATGGTTTTACATTTCTACAGAATTCAAATAAGGTTCTGACTCCAAAGCCGGTTGCACCCCTTGGTTGATAAAATCTATCTTTTTCTGCAAACTCTTTGCTTGCGATATCAATATGAATCCATTTTGCCTTTTCCACAAAGTGTTTTAGAAACATCCCTGCAGTAATCGGCGATGCGAGTCTGCCACCGGAATTCTTTATATCCGCAACATCACTCTTTATCTTTTCTTCATACTCTTCAAACAACGGCAGCTGCCACATCCGCTCACCGGTAGTTTTTGATATTGCCAGTAATTTATCAATCAAATCCTGTTCATTGCCCATCACTCCGGCAGTAACATCACCTAATGCTATTGCACATCCACCGGTAAGGGTTGCAATATCAACGATTGTTTTTGCTCCTTGCTCTTCTGCATAGCAGATTGCATCTGCAAGGGTCATCCTGCCTTCGGCGTCAGTAGAGATTATCTCAATCGTTTTTCCGTTCATTGCCCTGACAATATCTCCGGGCCTTGATGCCTTTCCTGAAGGCATATTCTCAACCGCAGGTATGATAGTTAATAAATTGACCTTTATGTCTGCCCTTGCCAGTGCTACCGTTGTAGCAAATACCACACCGCCTCCGCTCATATCGCCCTTCATTGCACCCATTCCTTCAGAAGGCTTTAATGAAATGCCTCCGGAATCAAAAGTCACAGTCTTGCCAATGAGGCTGATGAGCGGACCTTTTGAATTTTCATATCTTAAGACAATAAATCGCGGTTCATTTTCACTACCCTGGGCAACCGAAAGGAGTGCACCCATTTTGAGTTTTTCTATCTCTTTTTTATCCATTACACTGATTTTAATCTTTTCGGTGAGTCCCAAGCCTTTGATTGTTTCCTTTACCTTTTTTTCAAATTTTTCAGGAGTTAGATTATTTGCTGGTTCATTAGTAAAATCCCGTGCAATATTCTGGGATTCAGCAAGGATACTGCCTAAATGGACACCGTTTTTGATTTTTTCAATCTTATTTTTGTCCATCTCTACAATCGCAAACTCTTCAATTCCTATTTTATTTTTTGTTTTTTTGTAGAGATTAAATTCATAAAGGGCGAGGATAGTGCCTTCACTAAGTGATTGACTTGCTATTTCTGGATCGATTCCGCCGATACCTGCCCCATGAAGAATTGTTCCTACTTTTCTTGCCTTTGCCTTTTTTGCTGCCATTGCTGCAGAACCGCTTGCCTTTCTGATTTCTTCAATTCCGAATTTATCAGAGGGACCAAGACCAACTATCATCACTTTGCTTACATTTAATTTCCCAAAAGTTGGGAATACTATGGTCTCACCGAGTTTACCTGTAATCTCTTCATTTTTTATCATTTGTGTAATTGCGCCGTCTAATGCCTTATCTACAGCACCGGTGGCACCACTTGGAATCTTTACACCTTCAAACAGGTTTACTACAAGAAGATCGCCATCATAGTCCAGTAGGGATTTATTTAATATTTTTATATTCATTTTGTTTCTCCTTTTAAGACTTAAGTCTAATTATATACAAAATAGCTGAATAGTCAACAATTATTTTACATTCTTATTGATTTTTTTTAAAAATAATTTATAATAATATGCGGAAAAAAATCCTAAAAAATCCGCAAAATACAGAGAGAGTGAAAATGGCTAAAACAAAAGGGACAGTGATTTTAGATAAAGATACAGATTTAAAATTCCCCCATGTCTTGATAATTGATGCCTCGGCAGGCACAGGTAAGACACACACACTTACCCAGCGGTATGTTCAATACATTCTTTCAAAAACAATTCCTTATAATCACCCGAGCAATATTCTCGCAATTACTTTTACAAATAATGCAGCGAGGGAAATGAAACAAAGAATTCTTGATTGGCTTAAAAAACTTGCCCTTGGTATTGATTGTGAAGAAAGAGAACAGACACTAAAACTGGTAAATTTAAGTCCAGAAGAGATAGAGAATCAAGCCAGAATATCTTTAGACTATATTCTTCGGCACTGGACAGATTTCCATATCCAGACCATTGATAGTTTTATGAGTCGTATTTTGCGTGCCTCTGCGCATGAGATAGGTATGCCTTTAGAGATTGAGATTAGTGAGTCCTATGAAGTACTTACTGATTCGGCACTTGATATTATCTTAAATAATATTGGTGAAGAAATTTCGCAAAAAGAACTGGAGCGCTTTCTTGAGCTTCTGAATCAGGAAGCATCAACTTTTCCCTGGAATCCAGTTTTTAGAATAATTAAGAGATTTGAAGAATTTCTCCAGGAGGAGGGTAAGGTTTTAGAAGAAATTGTTTTTGAAGATAAGTTAAAATTGATAGATGATAATTTCGCACACATTATTGAGATTTACAAAGACATTATTAACTCAGGTTTTGGGGAAACCATAAAAGACAGCATTCATAAGGCAGTGAATAATCGGGATATAAAAGGATTTTTAGGGGCATTTGATTCAAATTTTTTATGGTTCAAAAAAACGAAGCTAACCGAGGAAGCAATCAATATCTGCAAAGGCCTTAATAAAATTGTTGAAGAATTGGCTTTACTTTATGCAAGTTCACACTACTATCACTATGGCATCTTTTATAAAAACTTCAAGAAAATACTTGATATTGAAAAAATAAAGAATGAAATAATCCATTTTGATGACATTAACAAGATACTTTCGAAATATATAAAACAGGATAATATTCCTGAAATCTATTATCGGCTTGGCGATACCCTTTATCACTTTATGCTTGATGAATTCCAGGATACCGACCGTGTCCAATGGGAAAATATTCAGCCTTTGCTTTTTGAGGCTTATGCCAAAGGCGGTTCTTTTTTTGCGGTCGGAGATATGAAGCAGGCAATTTACCTATTTAGAAAGGCTGATTATCGGATTATGAGAAACATTGTTCAGAAGATAAAGCACAAAGACCGCTATGACACTTCATATCTACCAGTAAATGTCATTGATAATGCACGCATTGCTACTCTTGAAGATAACTTCCGCAGCGGCAATGTAATTTTGAATTATGTTGATAGCATTTTTAAAAATAAATTAAAACAAATTCAAGATGAGATATGCCTTAAAGAAGATCGAACCGGTCTTACCGAGTATATGCATAAGGCAAAAAAGAAAGACCAGGGCTATGTTAAAACAATCATACTGGATAAAAATGAAGAAGAGCTGGAAAAGGAAGTACTTCTTGAAATATTAGCCGATATCCTCAAAAGATATAAACCACATGATATTGCCATCCTTGCTCGCAAAAACAGACATATTGAAAAGATTGTGGAATGGTTAACCGAAAAATCTATTGCGACCGCTTCATTTAGTTCTCTGAATGTCAAGAAACGGAAAATAATAATGGAAATTGTTAGCCTTTTACAATTTCTTGATTCACCGATTGATAATTTGAGTTTTGCGACTTTTATAACCGGCGATATATTTTTAAGCGCGGTAAAAACGCTAAATAGAAATATAAGGCTTGAAGATATGTTATCATTCATAATGGATGTATTGTCGCAAAAAAATAATACTGATAATCTTTATGTTTCATTTAGAGAAAATCTCGAATTTGCCCCGCTATGGGAGAAATTCTTTGAAGACATTTTTACCAAAGTTGGATATTACCCACTTTATGATTTAACCTGTCAAATCCTCAGGATATTCAAAGTCTTTGATAACTTCAAGGAAGAAACCGGTTTTTTGACGAGATTCCTTGAGACAATAAGCCTTATTGAGGCTAAAGGAATGAATAGTGTTAAAGATTTTTTAAAACTTGTTGCGGAAGAACAGGAAGAATCGCTTCTCAATATAATGCTTCCTGATTACATTGATGCGGTCAAGGTTATGACATTCCATAAGGCAAAAGGGCTCGGTTTCCCTGTGGTTATAAATATGATTTATGATGAAGGTGAGAGATATCATAATATGTTTTTCGATAAAGAAGGTGAAAATCTGAAGATTTATTACATTCTAAAAAATTTTTATGATAAATCTTCAGAACTTGAAAGGATCTACTCTGAAAGTAGACTGGATGACTTGATTCAAACCCTTAACCTTTTATATGTTGCTAATACAAGGGCAATGAATGAATTATATAATATAGTTATAAGAAGAAATGACCGATACCACAATCTCTGTTTAAACATCTTTGATAATTTTGAGGATGGCGTAAAAATTGCACCACTTGAAGAAGCAGTTGAAAGACCAGAGCCTACAGAAATCAAAATTTCTGAAGATTATAAAATAGAATTTTTTAGACAGGAAGAGAAGAACTGGTCAATAAATCGTATATTGGAAACAAGAAAGGGTGAATTTTTCCATGAGATTCTATCAGATATAGACTTTGTCAGGAGCGATATTGATAAAAAACTTGATGAGATTATAAATAAGATTTTAGCAAAGTCAAAAGAGATTTATGAAATGGAAGGGGTTAAAAAAACGATACTTGATTTTTTAGATGTCGAGATAGTAAGAGAGTGGTTTAATGAGAAACCCGAAAGACAAGTGGAGCGCGAAGTAGAATATGTGGATGAGCAGGGCTTATTGTATCGTCTTGACCGTATTATAATTGATCCAGCACTTGTTACAATTATTGATTTCAAGACCGGCAATGAAGAACCCGATAATTACTACACCCAGATGAAGAATTACATAAAAATTCTAAAAAGCCTCTATCAGCAAAGAGAAGTAAAGGGTTATATTGCATTTATTGAAACCAAAAAGATAATTGAGATAAAATGAAAGAAAATTATTTACTTTCGCCAGGATTAGATATAATTGAATTTATTGGCAATCTGTTACTGGAAAATCCCGAAGTGCTTTCAGAGAATCTCGTCGTTTTTCCTGGTAAGAGACCCGGACATTTTCTAAGAAAATACATTGCTGAGAAACTTAACCGTCCATTTGCACCACCGAAGATTTTCTCAATGGATGAGTTTATTGATTTTGTTTATACTACACTTTTGGGTTATGTTGACCGTATGGCAGGTCCTATGGATAGTGTGCCTATTATTTTCCATCTAAATAAAAATGAAAAACTAATTGAGTTTAAAGACCATCCAATCTATCTTGATGAATTTGTTCCCTGGTGTTTTAAAGTATTTGGTGATTTTGAAGAGATGTGTATAGAGGAAATAAAACCAGAAAAGTTAAGGGAAGTTGATGAGATTGCCGGTGAAAAATTACCCGTAAGAATTAGGGGAAATTTGATTAAGATTTCCCGACTATATCAACTATTTTATGAACAATTACATAATTTCAATCTTTCAACTCGCTCTTTGCGTTATAGGAAGGTCGGAGAAAGAATTAATGAGGTTGATTTTAGCCATTTCAAAAGAATAATTTTTGCTGGATTTTTCGCCCTAACCAATTCAGAAAAAAGAATTTTCTCATACCTTGCCAGAAATGACAAAGTGATTTTTATCTTTCAGAATGGACCAGATATTGATGGGACAATCAAATCGCTCAAACTTAATGTCAGTGAAGTAAAGATTGACAAAAAACCACCGGGGATAAATTTCTATCAGGCAATGGACACACACGGTGAGGTCTTTAAATTAAGTCAAATCATTAGCAAAAAGAATGAATTTGATTGTACAGATGTAATTGTTTTGCCTGTTGCAGATACCCTCTTTCCGGTTGTTCAACATACATTGGGCTTGGTCGGTAAGGATTACAATATTTCAATGGGATATCCCATATCGCACACCCCGGTATATGTTCTTATTCGATTGTTATCTGAACTTTTAGAAACCAAAAAAGGTGAAGAATATTATGTCCCAGCATACTTTAATTTTGTATTGCATCCCTATGTTAAGAATATCTATTATGGCCGTGCGAGTTATGTGACAAGGATAATATTCCATACATACGAAGAGACTTATATGGAAAAACAAAGAAGGTTTGTGACGCTCAAGGAAATAGAAAACGATAAAAATATTATTGAAAAATGTTGGAAAAAGTTAAAAAGATATGAGGGTATTGAAATTGATAAAGATATGATAAAAAATCATTTGACCACAATTCATAGCACACTGATAAAACCTTTCGAAGATATCAAGAATATTTGTGATTTTGCTGATAAATTTTTAAAATTCTTTTCATTTATATCTGAAAAAAGTCCGGCGAATTTGCATCCTTTTACTGCGCCATTCATAAAAACTGTGCTCGAGGCAATTTATGAAATGAAAATATCTGAATTGAGAAACGAAAGCTTTAAAGAAACCAATAGTTATTTCAGGCTATTGAAAAACTATCTTCGCACCGTAAGATATCCATTCCCTGGCACCCCGGTAAAAGGTCTGCAGATCCTCGGTTTTTTAGAGACAAGAAATATTAAGTTTGATAGTGTATATATACTTGATGTAAACGAAGGGGTTCTACCTGATACCAGTAAAGAAGATACATTGCTTCCTTATGCAATTCGCACATACCTTGGATTGCCTACCTGTGAGGCACGCGAAAAAATCTTTAATTACTATTTCCAAACACTTTTATCCGGTGCAAGGGAAGTTCACATATTTTATGTTGAAGAGGCAGACAAAGAAAAGAGTCGATTTGTTGAGAAATTAATCTGGGAACAGCAACAAAAGTCCGGTGAACTTAGTGTTGCTAAAAATGATATATTTTTTAATGTAAAATTCTCTCAAAAGGAGCCCGTACCTGTTAGAAAAACAGAAGCGATTGTCAATTACATAAGGAATTCTTTAAGTTTTACAGCCACAAGGCTTGATGAATATTTGAAATGCCCTTTAAGTTTTTATTATAGCGATGTTCTGAAGTTGAGTTCCCGAGAAGAACTCAGTGGAGAACCCAATGCAAAGAAAATTGGCGAAATTGTTCATTGTGTTCTTGAAAGAATTTTTACAGCCAAAATCGGTCACCCATTAGTAATAACCGAGAGTGATTATGAAACAATGAGCGACACCGTGGAGGAAATTTTTAATGAAACATTCCAGAATTCAACCGAAGGGTCTTTATATCTAATCAAAATGCAAATCAAAAAGCGGATGAATGATGTTTTGAATTATCACAAAGAGGCAGAGTTTACAAAACGAATAATCTTAGAATGCGAAGGTAACAAACCTCTTCTTCATTCAACCCACAACTCCCACCATAACCCAATTGCAAGCTGTAGTATCAATCTATCAAATGGTGAAGTTATTACATTAAAAGGTAAGATTGACCGAGTGGATAAGGAAGGAGATTTAGTATTTATCATTGATTATAAAACGGGGGCAAAGGCAAGCAATGATATTCCAGACATTATAAAATTCGATATAAATAATCGCAAAGAATGGTTGAAAACCCTAAGATCAGTCCAACTTCCGAGTTATTTAATTATTTACCTGTCCAATAATCCGGATATCTTAATTGAAAATATTGATGCGGGACTGATGGTTCTTGGAAATAAAGAGATAGAAACAAAGTATCTTTTTACCGAAAATGAGATTACTGCCTCCTATAAAAGAGATATTTATGAGCATTTAAAGAAAGCCGTAGTCTCACTGATTGAGGAAATTTTAAATCCAGCCATACCATTTACGCCTGCTGAAGATGTGGACCTATGTTCAGATTGTAAATTCAAAGTTATGTGTGGCAGGCAATGGGTAGAAAAGAATTGGTGAGGTAATTTCGCTGATTTAGATTTTGTATTCCTAACAGGTTTTTATTATATCTTTATCTGTGCAGGTACCAAATTCAATCTGTATCGTGGTATGTTTTATGCCAAATTTCTCAGCAAGCATCTTCTCGACTTTTTTAATAATAACAACAATTTCACTCATTCGATAATCTTCACACACATCAATATGTCCTTCAAAATGAATATCTTTATCGGTCATCTGCCAGATATGGACATGGTGAAGATTGTGGACTTCAGGGATACTTTCAATTGCACATTTGATTGCCATTAGGTCAATCCCTTCGGGTGTGGAATGCATTAGGATATTTACGGTATCGCGCACGATAAGATAACTTTCTCGCAAAATATAAATACCAATTACAATAGTTAATATCGAGTCAATGATATAAATATTGAAAAATTTTATAAGAATACTGCCAACCACCACGGCAATAGATGATAAGGAATCAGCTACAAGATGGAGATAGGCTGATTTGATATTAAGATTGTGCCCGGCATCTTTTTTCAACAAAAATACTCCGACGAGATTGGCGAAAAGGCCAATCATTGCGATAACCATCATCAGAGTGCTATCAATGGGGTGGGGTGAAAAAAAACGAGTTACGGCTTCTTTGAATAAAAAGAAGATGATTATTATCAAAACCGAAGCGTTAAACAATGCAGCAAGAATTTCTGCCCTTCTATAACCGAATGTCATTTGTATTGTGCTTCTCCGCTGACTCAGACGAAGCGCAATATAGCTTATAAGGATAGCAATTCCGTCGCTAAAATTATGTAAAGCATCAGAGATTAAGGAAAGACTGTTGGAAAGTAGTCCACCGACCACTTCGGCTAATGCGATAAAAAAATTCAAAAAAATTACAAAAATGATATTTTGGGTATTCACTTCCCTGGGATGGTGGTGATTATCCATTGAGAAATTATATTCCATTTTGTTGAATGGTCAAGAAGATATACAAAGGATGAAAATCTTGCATTATCAGGATATTTTACTATAATTGGTGAATGCGTGAGATTGTTACTATTATTGGTCCAACTGCGGTTGGCAAGACGGAGATTGCCATCAAGATTGCCGAACAGTTAAAGGGAGAAATAATATCAGCTGACTCAAGGCAGGTGTATAAATACCTAAATATTGGCACTGCCAAGCCGACAGTAGAACAGAGAAAAAAAGTAGTTTTTCATTTGGTTGATTTTTTAGAGCCGGATGAGAATTATTCCTGCGGGGATTTTGCCCGCGATGCCGAAAGGTTGATTGAGGAAATTTCATCAAGGAAGAGGGTTCCAATTGTATGCGGTGGGACGGGATTGTATATAAAGGCTTTATTTAATCCCCTCCATCGGTTACCTAAAGCAGATAAAAGATTAAAAGAAAAATTACACAGCCTTTTGAAAGAAAAGGGTCTTGATTATCTATATAAAAAACTCCTTGAGATTGACCCAAAGTGGGCAGAGAAGATTGGACCAAAAGATAAACAACGCATTCTAAGGGGGATTGAAGTATATGAAATTGCAAATAGCCCGCTGAGTGAATTGCTTAAAAGAGAAAGAGAAAATCCACATTACAAACCAAAATATATAGGGCTGATTCTTCCCCGCGATGAGTTATATAGCGAAATTAACAAGCGGTATGATAAGATGATTGAAAATGGTTTAGTTGAGGAGGTCAGGAGGATTTTGAACATGGGTTTTAAACCTGATTGTTATGGTTTGCGAACTATAGGATATAAAGAGATTGTAAGAAATTTACAGGGTGAGTGGGATTTAGAGATTGCTATTGAAAAGGCGAAGCAGCACACACGAAATTTTGCAAAAAGACAGATAACCTGGTTTAAGAAAATCCCTGACATCAGCTGGTATCATCCTGAAGATTTGGATACCGAAAGTCTTTTGGAACATTTGATTAAGACACTATTAGGCAATCGTTCTTAATTTTTCCCTTACAATTCTTTCTACTAAATCAATTTCTTGTTCTATCGTTAAGTTTGTGGTATCAATTATTATTGCATCATCTGCTATTTTTAGCGGTGAATGCTGGCGGGTTGAATCATAATCATCACGATATTTTAAATTGTTCAATGATTCTTCAAACTCAATGTTCATTCCTTTTTTTAGCAATTCTTGTCTGCGACGTTCGGCCCTTATTGATAAATCAGCATCCATAAATATCTTTACTTGTGCCTCTGGGAATACTACGGTTGTCATATCCCTACCTTCGCATACAATATTTTTACCCTGGGCGATTTCTCTTTGTCTTTTTACCATCCATTCCCTTACTTCTTTGATCGCCGAGATTGGTGAAACCAAATTATTCACCTCAGGTGAACGAATTTCTTTGCTTACATCTACGCCATCAAGCAAAACCTTTAATTCGTTATCCTCTTTGATTAATTCTATTGTGGTATTTTTCAGCAGGGTAGCAACGAGTTTTAAATCAATGGCGTCTTGCTCAATTAATTGGACAACTGCATTGGTTTTTGTTTTTTTCGTATTCAGGTATTTCAAGGTGAATGCCCGATACATTGCACCGGTATCAAGATAGAAAAAATTTAACCTTTTGGCAACGCCTTTAGCGGTTGTGCTTTTGCCTGAACCAGCCTTACCATCAATGGCGACTATAAAACCAGCCATTAAATTTCTTTAAGACCTAATTTTGAATAATATTTTTTATAAAAATTCCGATATTCCCCGCTCTGGGCATTTTTTAGCCATTTTTGATTTTTGCGATACCATTCAATCGTTCTTTTTATTCCTGTTTCAAATGAAATTTTGGGGTGCCAACCAATCTGCCGTCTTATTTTGCTCAGAGATAATGAATATCTTCTATCATGACCGGGTCGGTCTTTCACGAAGGTAATTAAACTTTCAGATTTATTTAATAATTTAAGAATGAATCTAACCACAAATAAATTTGTTAATTCGTTTTCACCACCAATATTGTAAACTTCGCCGATTCTTCCGTGGTGAAACACAAGGTCAATTGCTTCGCAATTGTCTTCGACATATAACCAGTCTCTGATATTCATACCGTCACCATAAACAGGAACTTTTTTATTATTCATAGCATTCAGGATTACAAGGGGAATAAGCTTTTCAGGAAACTGATACGGACCGTAATTGTTGGATGAACGGGTAATAAGGATGGGTAATCCATGGGTTTTATAATAGGAAATTACCAGGGCATCAGCACCAGCTTTACTTGCGGCATAGGGGCTTGAAGGGTTAAGTGCGCTGTCTTCGCGAAAACTTCCACGCAAAATTGACCCGTAAACTTCATCAGTGGATATCTGAAGAAACTTTTTAACATTATATTTCAAAGAAAGATTTAATAATACACCGACTCCAATCACATTTGTTTTTATAAACGGTGCAGGACTCATTATGCTGCGGTCAACATGGGTTTCAGCCGCAAAATTTATAACTGCCTCAGGTCTGAATTTTTCAAATAGCCGGCGAATTACTGAGGCAGAACTTATATCAGCACGGACAAAATGATAATTGCCTTTTTTCTCAAGTCCTTTTAAATTTTCAAGATTACCAGCATAAGTGAGTTTATCTACATTTAAGATTTTATAATAAGGATGCTTGCAGTTAAAATAACGGATAAAATTAGAACCAATAAATCCACAACCACCAGTTATTAATACTCTCATAATAGTTTCGGATTGCGGAAAGCGGATTTCGAATTTAAAAAATTATCCATCTTTCCTCGTCCAGTCATAAGGAATGTCCGAGCCGTGCGGTGGCTTGCGATATTCATCAGGATTTTGATAATTATAACATTCAGTAACAATGTTCAGTATTATGCATTCTTCTTCGCTTATGCATTTGAACCCGTGCCAGATAAGTTTTGGAATATGCACAAGGATATGGTTGTGTTCGCCTATATAGAATTCATTTATTAAACCCTTTGTTGGGCTATCTTCACGGTCGTCATATAGAACTACCTTCGCCATACCTTTTATTACTGTCATATTATCATTCTGAAGTTTATGATAATGCCATGCCTTGACCACTCCAGGATAGGCAGTAGTTATATAGACCTGTCCAAACTTATCAAATAATTCATCATCGGTTCTAAGCACTTCCATTAATCTGCCACGCTCATCTGGTAATAACCTTAGAATTTTTACTTTCACCCCAGCAATCAGTTCTTTTCCTTTAAACCCGAGTATTTCATTCATTCTACAATCTCCACAAAACTCTGGTCACCGAGGTAAAACCGGTGGCAGCGTGGTGAGGTATTTATCTGATTGATTGTCACATTTTTACCGACTATCGAACGGTCAATCCTTTTACTTAGGTTTTGAATCTTAGCTCCTTCCATTATCACACTGCATTCAATTTCAGAATTCTCAATAATGGTATTATCACCGATTGATGTGAAGGGGCCTATAAATGCATTTTTAACAATGACATTTTTTCCGATAACTACCGGGCCACGAATTAGACTCTTTTCAATTTTTGTTCCTTCTCCAATGACGACCCTGCCATTCACCACACAATCTACCAAAGTCCCTTCATTTGATGTTTCAATATCTTCGAGGATTAATAAATTCGCTTCAATTATGTCGTCTGGTTTTCCAGTATCCTTCCACCATCCTTTTACCTTGTCAGAAAGGACATTAAAATTGTTATCAAGTAGCCATTGAATTGCATCGGTTATTTCAAGTTCATTCCTCCACGAAGGCTTAATGTTTTCTATTGCTATAAAAATATTTTTGTTGAACAGATAAACACCTACCAGGGCTAAATTTGATGGTGGCTCTTTTGGTTTTTCAATGAGTTTTTTTACAATTCCTTTTTCATCAACAACCGCAACCCCGAACTCCTGAGGATTACTGACTTCGGTCAATAAAATCAAGGCATCCGGCTTATTTGCATTGAATATTTCCACAAAATTTTTTACCCCTTCTTTTAAGATATTATCACCAAGATACATAATAAACGGTTCATCATTAAGAAAATCTTTTGAAACTTTTATTGCATGTGCCAGACCTAAAGGTGCGGGTTGATGGATATATTCAATCTTTATATTCCACCTTGACCCATCACCAACAGTGTTTTTTACTTCTTCTTTAGTTTCACCGACTACGATGCCAAGTTCTTTTATACCTGCATTTACAATAGATTCAATGCCATAAAAGATTATGGGTTTGTTTGCTATTGGTATGAGTTGTTTGGCATTTGTGTAAGTCAAAGGTCTGAGTCTTGTGCCAAAACCACCTGAGAGTATAAGTCCTTTCATTTTAGTTTTTTGATTATAACTATAATTTGATAAAAGTCAAGTTTTATTTTAAGGAGCAGATATTTGGTTGTTGACTTCATAGGAATTTTTGCTAAAATAAGGTATGCGAAAGATAGCGATTTGTAATCAAAAAGGCGGTGTGGGTAAGACGGCTACTGCGGTGAATTTGTCAGCTGGACTTTCTCTTGCAGAAAAAAGGACACTACTTGTTGATTTTGACCCCCAGGCAAATGCTACAAGTGGTGTAGGTATTGATTATAAGAATTTAGAGATTTCTGTTTATGATTGTTTATTTGAGCCCGAGCTTGTGGGCAAGGCAATCATAAAGACAAAATGGCTCCATCTTTCAGTTTTACCTTCCACCCCTGACCTGGTTGGTGTCGAGGTTGAGCTTGTCTCCGAAAGAGAGAGAGAAAGGAAATTGAAAATTGTTTTGACCAGAATTGAAAATGAATATGATTTTGCAATCATTGATTGCCCCCCTTCATTAGGACTTCTGACTTTAAATGCGCTTGTCTCCTGTGATAGTGTCATTATTCCGATTCAGTGTGAATATTATGCACTTGAAGGACTGGAGAAGTTATTGAAGACATTAAAGTTTGTGAAGGAAAATTTAAATTCAGATTTAAAGATTGAAGGAATTCTTTTGACGATGTATGATGCAAGATTAAATTTATCCAAGGATGTGGTTGAAGAGATAAAAAAACATTTTGCCGATTCAATTTTTGATACAATAATCCCCCGGTCAGTTCGGATTGCTGAGGCTCCATCATTTGGCAAGTCGGTGTTACACTATAATATCTCTTCATCAGGTGCCCAGGCATATCTTCATTTAACCAAGGAGATTTTAAACCATGCGTAAAAGGGCACTCGGTAGAGGGATTGAGGCACTGATTTCCAAAGAAGAAAAGACCGTATTGCAAGAAGGATTCAGAATGATTCCAATTACAGATATTCAACCAAATCCTTATCAGCCGAGGGAAAAAATTACCGAAGAGAGTATTCGGGAACTTGTTAACTCAATAAGAGAAAAGGGCATAATTGAGCCCGTTATTGTAAAAAGATATAATGAGAAATATATTCTTGCTGCAGGTGAGAGACGATTCAGGGCTGCACAGATTGCTGGTTTGAAGGAAGTCCCGGCGATTATCAAAAATCTTTCTGACCAGGAGTTGCTTGAAATTGGATTGATTGAAAACCTTCATCGGGAAGATCTGAATCCGATAGAAGAGGCACTTGCTTACGAACAGTTAAACAAAAAATTTAATATGACACATGAGCAGATTGCACAGATCGTGGGAAAGGACCGCTCTACCATCACGAATGCCCTTCGGCTATTAACTTTGCCAGAGAAGATAAAAGATTATTTAAGGAGAAATTTGATACAAGAGGGTCATGCAAGGGCAATACTGTCGCTTGATAATGAAATAAAGATGATACATATCGCTGACAAAATCGTTCACGAACAATTATCAGTAAGAGAAACAGAAAAGTTGATAAAAAAATGGTCAAGACTTCCGAAGATAAGACCCGGCAAAGAGAAAGAGCCTAATCTACTGATACTTGAAGATGAATTATCTAAGATTTTGCGGACAAAGGTCATAGTTGAATGGAAGAAAAATAAAGGAACGATAACTATCCATTGTTTAAACCTTGAAGATTTTAACCGTATCTATGACCTTTTAAGAAAAATTAAGAAATTGTAAAGGAGGTAGAATGTATCAGGGTTCTTATGTTGCGATAGTCACTCCGTTCAAGGATGATAATCTTGATGAAGGAGGTTTGAGAAACAATTTGCGTTTTTTGATTGAAAATGGTTCTAATGGTATCGTTGCCTGTGCTACAACCGGCGAAAGTCCAAGTCTCAGTGATGTTGAATACGCTCGGGTTATAGAGATATGTCTTGAAGAATCAGGTGGAAGGATTCCGGTCATAGCAGGTGCAGGTACAAATTCAACAATAAAGACAATAAAGATCGCACAGAATGCTCAAAAAATCGGCGTCCAGGGTTTGCTGATAGTTACACCATATTACAATAAGCCAACTCAACAGGGATTGTATCAGCATTATAAAACAGTGAGTGGTGAGACTGATCTGCCGATAATTATCTACAATGTTCCGGGACGAACCGGCGTAAATATTTTGCCCCAGACTGTGGCAAGGCTCGCTCGGGATTGCAAAAATATTGTGGCGATAAAAGAGGCGAGCGGAAATCTTGATCAGGTTTCAGAACTCGTAAATCTTATAGGAGATGGATTTGATATTCTTTCGGGCGATGATTCCTTGACATTGCCAATGCTTGCTATCGGTGCGAAGGGTGTGATTTCGGTTATTGCCAATATATTCCCGAAAGATGTTGCTGATATGTGTCAGCTTTTTATGAAAGGTAAATTTGAAGAGGCAAAGAAACTTCACATAAAGATGTTTCCTGTGGTAAAAGCACTTTTCATTGAGACAAACCCCATACCAGTAAAAAAGGCAATGGAATTGATGGGTCTCTCCGCCGGAAATCCCAGACTGCCCCTGATGCCAATGAGTGAGGAAAATACTGCTATTTTACGCAAAAGCCTTTTAGAATACGGAGTCAAGATATGCTAAAAATTGTTGTCTGTGGTGCAGCAGGTAGGATGGGAAGAGAAATTATTTCTATTGCTCAGAAGAGTGACGATGTTAAAATAATTGCTGGTGTTGAAGAGAAATCAAATCCAATCGTGAATAAAAGAATTGAAGAAATTCAAATATACGATGACTTGTTGGCAGTTATTGAAAATAGTGATTGTATTGTTGAATTTACAAATCATATTGCAACAATGGAGAATTTAAGAAAGTCAGCACCTTACAAAAAACCCTACTGTATCGGTACCACTGGATTTTCCAAAACCGAGATTGATGAGATAAAAGAATTTTCAGCGTCATTTCCTATTTTTTTGAGTCCGAATATGTCACTTGGTGTTAACCATCTTTTGAATCTTGTTAAGAGTACCGCGCAGATTCTTTCTGGGTACGAAATAGAAATTGTTGAGACTCACCACCGAGCCAAAAGGGATGCACCATCAGGCACAGCACTGGCAATTGCCGATAAAATAAAAGAAGTTAAACCTGAAATCAATATTATTTATGGCAGGTATGGTATGGGTGGAGAGCGCAATAAAAATGAATTGTGTATAAATGCAGTAAGGGGCGGCGATGTTATCGGCGAACATAGAATTTTATTTTTAGGTAATGGCGAATTTTTAGAGATAAGGCATTATGCAACGAGCAGACAATGCTTTGCTGCAGGCACGATTGAGGCGGCTAAGTTTATAGTAAAACAAAAATTTGGAATGTATTCAATGCAGGATTTATTAAATTATACAGCTAATGGAACCCATTGACAAATTTTTTCTGTTTTATATAATCAACTTGGCTAAAAAAGGAGGCTTATTTGGTCTGGAAGAGCGGGATAACCAAAATTGAATCAAACCATATTGTAACGAGGGGTTATCGGCAGGAAGATTTAATAGGTAATGTTCCTTTTGCATCTGTTTTTTTTCTACTAATAAAAGGTAGATTGCCTGATGCAAAAGAAGAAAAGATGATTGATGCAATAATCACCTCTTCAATTGACCATGGCACAACACCACCATCAACCCATGCTACAAGGATTGTGGCGTCTGCGGGAGTCCCTTTGCCAAGCGCAGTTGCTGCAGGAATTCTTGCGGTGGGTGATGTGCACGGTGGTGCAATTGAAGATTCAGCAAGGATTTTACAAGAATGGGTAAAGAAGATGAAGAAGGAGAATTGGGATTATGGGCAGACCGCCCAGGATTTGCTTAATCACCTGAAATCAGTTGGCAAATATATGCCTGGTTTTGGACATCGGATTCATACCCGGGATCCCCGCACAAAGAAGCTCTTTGGCCTTGCGGATGAACTGAATATTACAGGTGATCACATAAAATTAACAAGGGCAATTGAGAATGAATTTGCCAGGGTAAAACCCCTTCCGGTAAATGTTGATGGTGCTATTGCTGCAATCATATCAGATATGAATTTTGATTGGCGTCTGGGCAAGGCGTTCTTCTTAATTGGAAGGTGTGCCGGACTCATTGCCCATGCCTATGAAGAAATGACCCGAGAGAAGCCGATGCGTCAGATGTGCCAGCAGGAAGTAGAATATGATGGTCCATGGGAAAGAGACCTTGACAAAGATGGTTAATGGGTTAGGGATGGGACACCTGTCTCCGCGTAAATTTGTGTCATTGGATACATTCAGGAGGATGGTATGACAATTGTAGAGAAAATTTTGGCAAAGGCGAGTGGGAAAAAGAAGGTCATCCCTAATGAGATAGTGATGGCAAAGGTTGATGTGGCAATGTCCCACGAGAATGCAGATGTAGTATTGAAATCATTCCAGGAGATAGGAGTGAAGAGAGTCTGGGATCCAGAGAAGATTGTAATTTTGTTTGATCATCGAATTCCGGCTGAATCCGAAAAGACTGCCACCACCCACAAGAGGATAAGAGAATTTGTAAAGGAGCAGGGTATTAAATATTTCTACGATTTGAAAGAAGGAATTTGCCATCAGATACTTCCTGAATTTGGTCATTGCAGACCCGGAGAAGTTCTTGTTGGGACTGATTCTCATACTACTACCCATGGTGCATTTGGAACATTTGCAACGGGAATAGGCGGAACAGAGATGGCGGGGGTATGGGCAACCGGAGAGTTATGGTTAAAGGTTCCGGAATCATTTAAGATTATCGTAAAAGGTAAGTTTCGAAAGTATGTTTTAGCAAAAGATTTGATTCTTTATATAATCGGACAGTTGAAGGCAGATGGTGCGGATTACAAATCCGTTGAATTCTGCGGACCCACGATTTCAAATATGTCAATCTCATCAAGGATGGTTCTGTCAAATCTCTCAATGGAGATGGGAGCGAAGAATGCATTTGTCCAGCCCGATGAAAAAACCATAGAATTTGTCAAAGGTACGACTGATAAACCATTTGAAGTTATGCTGCCTGATAAAGATGCTGATTATGTTCAGATTTTTGAATTTGATGTTTCTGATCTGGAACCGCAGATTGCCTGTCCCCATTCGGTTGATAATGTTAAACCGGTCAGGGATGTAGCAGGATTAAAAATCCATCAGGTACTCATCGGTTCCTGCACCAATGGTAGGCTTGAAGATTTAAAGGTGGCAGCTGAAATACTGGAAGGCAAAAAAATCCATCCTGATGTTCGGCTTTTGATTATTCCTGCCTCACGCAGAGTCTATCTGGATGCATTAAAAGCGGGATATATTGAAATATTTATAAAGTCCGGAGCACTTGTTTTAAACCCGGGCTGTGGTCCTTGTCTTGGCGCACATCAAGGTTTGCTTGCTGCTGGTGAGGTATGTCTCTCCACGACAAATCGCAATTTCAAGGGTAGGATGGGGAGTCCAGAATCGTTGATATATCTTGCATCTCCATCAACCGCCGCGATATC
The DNA here is from genome assembly GCA_964559225.1 of uncultured bacterium. Taxonomy (GTDB): domain Bacteria; phylum Hydrothermota; class Tepidihabitantia; order SM23-42; family JAOAFX01; genus JAOAFX01. The sequence continues at coordinate 18,976 of CAZLGA010000030.1, forward strand.
TGCGTTTACCGGAGAAATTACACTACCAGGCACGGAATTACATGGATGTTAACACGGAGGGATACAGATGAATCCAATTAAATCTACACAAATCCGCGGCAATGTTTATAAATTTGGAGATAATATTAACACCGATGACATTTACCCGGGTCGTTATTTGTCTATCACCACCGACCGGGAGGAAATGGCAAGGCATTGTTTTGAACTTGCTTATCCTGAGTTTTTGAAGACCGCAAAACCAGGAGATATTATCGTTGCAGGAAAAAATTTTGGTTGCGGTTCTTCACGAGAACAGGCAGCAACCTGTCTTAAATATTTTGGTATAAGTGTAGTAATCGCTGAATCCTTTGCAAGGATTTTTTACCGTAATGCCATAAATCTTGGACTGCCAATATTGATTGCACCGGGTATAACAGGAAAAGTTGAGCATAACGACCCACTTGAAGTAGAATTAGCAAAGGGTATAATTAAAAATATGAGAACAAATGAAGAGATAAAAGGTGTTCCACTACCGCCATTTATTCTTGAAATCCTTAATGAAGGCGGGTTGGTTCCCTATTTGAAGAAAAAATTGAGTCTAACTGAAAAGGGGGGAGGTGAATGAGATACCGACTTATTAAAGATGAGATTGCTTATACCGGTGAACAATTAAGGAGTAATTTTGCCTATACTACATTTGGTATTGTGGGTGATTCAATAATTGCCTTTTGTGGACCTTGTGATGTTAAACTGAAAGAAATGGTTGATATTGAGGATCTGAAAGCCGGTAAGGCAATCTATTCTGAATATATGCTCCATTTCATTGTGGAGCATTATGATACTGATATTGAAAAGATTATTCTCAGGCAATTGATTCTAACCTGCATTGTGCGCGATGCAATAAATGAAATAAAGGGGAAACTTATTGTAAAAAGAGTTAATTCTGATTTATACGAAGATGATGCAAAACTTTCTATTTCCGTCGCCACTGTTTCGCCGCTGTCCTCTCTTATTCATTTTGGTATTAATATCACATCTTCGAATACACCCGTGAAAACAAAAGGGCTCAAAGACTATGATATTGAGCCCTACGAATTTGCCAATTTGGTGATGGACAGATACACAAAGGAGATTGAAAAAATCGGCACTGTAAAATGTAAAGTTAGGTGGGTACAATAGGAATGACAGTATCAACCCAATTTTATCAGGGTTTGCAGGAAATATAGTATCGCTTCGCTCGTAATGGGCATTTACTGCAAATTTCGACCTTGAGTTAGGATGTTCCTTAGATATCTGCATTATGATTATGGCTGGTTATTTGAGGGAAATATTTAGTTCAATTCAGGGCGAAGGCATAAGGGTGGGGCAGAGGATGTCGTTTGTAAGATTTTTAGGTTGTAACCTTTCCTGTAATTACTGTGATGTCCCCGAATGTCAGAAAAGAGAAGGTAAGTTTTTCTATAAAAAAAAGAGTTATGATAACCCTGTGGAACTAAATTTTATTCTGGATAAAATTACTGAAGAAATAATTTCTCTCACAGGTGGTGAACCCCTGCTTCAGCCTTTGTTTTTATTGGATTTGTGCAAAGAGTTGAAAAAGAGGGGTAAAATAATTTATCTGGAGACAAATGGAACACTGCCGGGAGCATTTGAGATGTTGGTAGAACATATTGATATAGTTGCACTTGATTTTAAAATACCGACTGCCACGGGAAGACCGGGGATGTGGAAAAAGCATGAAGAGATGCTAAAACTGGGAGCAAAAAAAGAAGTTTTTGTAAAGATGGTGATAAACGAAAATCTAATACCCAGAGAACTTGAACAGGCTATTTCAATTATTGAAAAGGTAGATAAAAATATCCCCCTTGTGATTCAACCTGTCTTTGGGAATAAAATTTCAAATCTACTTGATATCCAGAAAAAGGCACTTGAGCGAATAAAAGATGTCCGTATAATCCCTCAGGTCCACAAGTATCTGCGTCTAGAGTAGCGGAAGGACGAAAATGATTTTGCCTTGTTTTTTAGAATGTATTTTAGGAATTGACAAAAACCAATAAGAAAAAAATTTATCTTCAAATTGCGTATATTCCTTGAATTTCTTTGATATCATCCCTCAGAAATGGACATTGTGCCTTACGATGCACAGGTTTTATATTTTTACTTTTTTTAGTATAATTTCAATCTGCTTCTTTTTATTTGAAATCCATTTGTATGGATAAAATATTATGTTATACCTATTTCCTTATGTCGGGCAAGGATATTATCGGCAAGTGCGTCCAGTGCCTTGAAATCATCCTCTTTTGGATGGCCCTTAGCAATGACCGGTGTTATCAGTTCTACATTCAGGTTGGAAATCAACCCTTTTATTGTTTCCAGCATTTTGCCACCCCAGGAATAAGAACCAATTATTGAAACAAATCGTGTCTTGGGTCTTAATGCATTGCAAAGATATGCTGCATAAACTGCAGCAGGGTGTGGTCCTGTCAAAACCGTAGGCGTGCCAATGACAATGGTTGCAGTATCAACGATTGCCATTGCGAGTTCACCAATATCGGTTTTTGTAAAATTGAATGGCTTGATTGTGATATTCCTTTTCATTACTGCGTCAATAAAATATTCTGCCATTTTTTCAACGCTACCATGCATTGAAACATACGGAAATACTACTTCATTTTTTACATTGTCTGATGTCCAGTCTTTATAGGCATTGATTATAAATTCAGGTCTATTGTATATAGGTCCATGACTTGGGGCAATTATATCAATTTGAAAACTGCTCAACCGTTCCAGATGTTTTTGAATATTTTTTCTGAAGGGCATCATTATCTCAGCATAATACCTTTTTGCCGATTCATAGACCTTTGCTTCATCAATAGCGTATAAATCACTCGTGGCAAGATGTGAACCAAAAAGGTCACAGGGAAAAAGAATTTTGTCTTCTTGTAAATATGTCAACATTGTCTCGGGCCAGTGAACCCAGGGTGCAAAAATAAACTTCAATGTGCGGTTACCGAGCGATAATGTTCCGTTATCCTGCACTTCAATAAATTTCTCTTCTGGAATTAACAATAAGTCCATAAGCATACCCTTACATTTTGCGTTTGTCACCACTTTTGCCATTGGGAATTGTTTTAGAACCCTTGTTATCCCACCAGAATGGTCCTGTTCAGCGTGATTGGAGATTACATAATCAATCTTTTGAATATTTATCTTTTTTAAATTTTCAATCAATTCATTCTCTTTTGCTGGGTCAACCGCATCTATGAGTACAGTCTTTTCATTGCCGATGATTAAATAAGAATTATAACTTGTGCCATCAGGCAATGGTATTAACTCATCAAACAATCTCCTATCCCAGTGATTTACACCAACACAATAGATTTTTTCCCTAATTTCTCTAATGTGCATGCAGCCTCCTTATTGTTAACATCTAAAGGTCCAAAAGTCCTAAATAGTTAAAAATGCATTCAAATTATGACGCTATTTTTCGCCAATATATGTTGTGGCTGTCTTTGGGACTTTTAATTTCAATTCTTTATGATAGTAATCGTAAGTGAGGGGTTCTTCATTTTCACTGATAACTTCTGCATCAACGACTTTACCTATAAACATTGTGTGTGTTCCACAGTCAACAGAATTAATAACCTCGCACTCAATAAATCCTATTGTGTTATCAAGAATCAGAGGTGCACCTGTCTTGCCAATCTTATAGTTTACACCTTTAAATTTATCAATCTCTCGCCCTGTCTTGAATCCAAATTGTCCGATAAATTTAGGTGGGGTATTCTTTGAGAGTATTCCAATAGAAAATACTTTGCTGGATGAAATAAATTCATGAGTGAGATTCTGCTTATTAATAGAAATGCCAATCTGCGGTGGTTCGGCAGTTATCTGAAAAACAGTATTAGTTATCTGCCCATTTATCTTAGCATCTTTTTTAGAACTTACTACATAAATTCCGTAGGAAACTTTATGCAGTGTCTTTTTATTCATAATAATTTTTTTAATTTCTTTGTAATCTCTTCTTTAGGAACGGCGCCAACTACCTCGTCTACAATTTTCCCATCTTTGAATATCTTGATATTGGGAATAGACATTATGTTGTACTCTGTAGTTTTGTGTGGATTTTCATCTACATTTAACTTGGCAACCTTTATTTTGCCTTCATATTCTTCAGCAATTTCATCAATCACGGGTGCAACCATTCTGCAGGGACCGCACCACGGTGCCCAGAAATCAACCAGAACTGGAACATCAGACTTTTTGACTTCATGGTCAAATGTATCATCGGTTATCTGTATTACAGGCACATTACCTCCTTGTATTGATTAAATAATAACCTGTTAAATAGTAAATGGCAATTGATTAAACGGTTAAACAAAGATGATTTAACCAATTGCTATTTAACAATTTGACCGCTCTAAAATACTTGTTCAACTGCTTTTATTTCTGGTATTGCATCCTTTAGTCGTTTTTCAATTGCCATTTTGAGTGTCAGAGAGCTCATCGGACAACCACCGCAGGCACCAGTCAGCTTCACCTTCACCACACCATCAGAATTCACTTCAACAAGTTCTACATCACCACCATCCATTTGCAGATTGGGTCTTATTTCTGCAAGGATTTTTTCAACCTTTTCTTGCATATAAACCCCCTTTACTAATGTTAGATATAAATTGTAAAATAAAGTTTATTTCTTCCACAATCAATCATAACCAAAAACAATATAATGTCAAGGTTGACATCATATAAAAATTATTTATAATCAATTTATGTGCTGGATTGATATTGCAATTTTGATAATCATAATCAGCCTTGTAATCCATGGTCTCGTTGTCGGTTTTGTGAGAAGTATATTTGATATTGGAGGAATTGTCATAGGAATTTTTCTTGCTATTGAATATGCTGAGCGACTAAAAATGGAAAAATATGTAGCATTCTTGTTGATATTCTTAGGTTCAGCCATCATCGCATCAATTTTAGGCAGGATAGTATCTAAATTAATTCACCTTACACCATTAGGAATAATGGATAGACTTATGGGGGGTGGATTGGGTTTCATAAAAGGCATATTTTTTTGTTTTGTGTTTATAATTACAATCTTTCTATGGGATAAGGGAAAGGCAATAGAAAAATGCGATATTGCACCGCTTATTTTAAATAGCGGTATATCAGTGGCTCAATTATTACCAGAAAAATGGTATAGATGGTTAAAAAAGACTACCAAAAAGCAAGAAAAAATGCGTGTTCAGATCCATTATGAATATCATAACCTTTATATCTGATTTTGGTGGAAAAGATTGGTTTGTGTCAGCGGTAAAAGGGGAGATTCTTAAATTAAATCCTGAAGTTCAAATAATTGATATTACGCATAATTTAGAGCCGTTTGATATAAAACAGGCTGCGTTTATTTTGAAAATGGTTTATAAAAATTTCCCAAAAGAAACTATCCATCTTGCAGTTGTGGATCCCGGTGTGGGGAGTGGAAGAAAACCGTTGATCGCTTTTTCAGATGGCCATTATTTTGTTGGTCCTGATAATGGCATATTTTCTTACATTTATAATAACAATTCAGTAGTTTATGAGATAATTGTTAAAAAAAAGGTAAGTTGTACATTCCACGCACGGGATATTTTTGGTCCAGTGGCTGGGAAAATAAGTCTGGGTATTGACTTGAGTAAACTCGGCAAAATCATATCTAAATTCCAAAAATTTTCTTTTCCCAAAATAAGGCATAAAAAAAATAAAATTTATGGTGAGATTGTTTATGTCGACCATTTCGGCAATCTCATTACAAATATTCCAATAAAATTTGCACTAAAAAAAATTTATATTGAAAGATTTAAAATCATTTCTGTAAAAAAGTTTTATGCCCTGGGAAAAACTGGAGAGGTTTTCGGTGTTCGGGGAAGTTCGAATTTCTATGAGATTGCTTGTTTTAAAGAAAGAGCCGATGAAAGGCTTAAGATAAGAGTAGGTCATAAAGTGGTCGGGATTTTCTAGTATCTTTCCCCCTTGACTTTTTTGGGAATTTTAATATAATATATATGGCTAATTTTAAAAATT